>SKZL01000010.1 GCA_007127395.1 Balneolaceae bacterium | reverse complement strand
GCCTATTCGATTGAAGACCTGCGCTCACCGGAGTTTACGAATGAGTTTGGGAACTCCTCATCTGTTGTGGGGCGGACACGGTTCAACTATGTGGCTCAACCGGAAGATGGGGATGTGAAGGTTCACAGGAGTGTCGGTGAATATGATATCTGGTCTGTGAAATGGGCCTATTCCTATCTGCCGGATCTGGAAAGGGCAGAGGATGAGTTTCCAATATTGAATGAGTGGATCCTGGAGCGTGCAGACAATCCCGCCATGCAGTTTGGGTACGGAAGGAGTGATTTTGATCCAACCCAGACAACGGAATCGATTGGCAACGACTGGGTCAGGGCGAGTGAACTGGGTATGAAAAACCTGCACCGTGTTGTCCCGAATCTGTTTGATTGGATGGGTGAGGAGGGTCAGCCCTATGATGAAATCCGGATGAGATACATGCAGTTGTATGTACACTGGGGACGCATGACGGAACGGGTCATAACCGCGATCGGCGGTTCCAGAGAAGAGCACAAGCGTTTTGGGCAGGAGGGGCCGGTTTATACTGCACTCACTAAGGAGGAACAGAAACGGTCGATGGCTTTTCTGGATGAGCACCTTTTTGCTACGCCCGAATGGCTTCTGGACAAAGCCCTGCTTCGGACGTTTGAACACGTCGGAACCGTTGAGAGGGTACGGTGGTATCAGACAACCGGTTTGAACGCACTGCTCTCACCACACCGCCTGGAGAGGCTGGTGGAGCAACATGCGATGCTTGGGGAAACGGCGTATGGTCCGGCCGAGATGCTGGATGACCTGAGGAGTGCCATCTGGAAAGAGTTGAACGGCAGAACCGGCGTGGATACCTACCGAAGAAACCTGCAAAGAGCCTATCTGGACAGGATGGAGTATCTGCTAACAGAGGCATCGGGTGATGCTCCCAATCCGCCGGCAGATTACAGGCCGGATATCGGGTTTGAAGATCTAAGAACCGATTTTCATATTCAGCATTCCGATATACGTCCGCTGGTACTGGAGCAGCTCCAGGAGTTGAAGAATGAGGTGGAGACAGCACTTGGAAGGGGTCATGACCGGTATACAGCAACACATCTGGAATATGTCATGAAGAGGATCGATGATATAACTACATAATGTGGTAAGTGGATTGAGTATATAGCAGGATCATCTCATTGATGATATTGCCCATGTTTCTGATATATCCATACTTGAACTGTCCAGAACCGATATTTACTTTTTCCGGTTTTTAGAAAGTTGTTTAAACAAATTTTTTGGATCCGGTGATTATCCCAGAAAGCTGTAATGATAATCTGTTTTGGTTCAAATTTGTAAAAAATACTATAGTGCCCTATGGTCGTAACCCTTGTATCGGTGAAGTCGGTTGCAGGGCCATACTCGGGATACTCTGTAAGGTAAGCAGTGCGCCGTGAAGAAAGATGAATAAGTTGAATAGAATAATATCATTATGAGCATGCCTAGCATTGGAATAGTTTAGCAACCGGTGGTGACAATGGCAAGCGAGCCCCTAATTGGTTGGAGATAATATGGACCAGTTGTTTTGATCAAAACCGATTCTAATCGTTATACCCAAGCTCTTTTTTCAGTTCGCGGGCCAAAATGAGGCGCTGAATTTCGGATGTTCCCTCGCCAATGGTAAGCAGTTTCATATCACGCATGAATCGCTCAACATGGTACTCTTTGGTGTATCCATACCCGCCATGGATCTGAACTGCATCAAGAGTAGCGCGTTCACACATCTCAGATGCAAAGAGCTTTGCCATCGATGCCTCCTTTGTATATGGTTTTCCTTGATCCTTGAGCCAGGCCGCACGGTGAACGAGCAGGCGTGCTGCATCAATTTCAACGGCCATATTAACCATCTTGTGCTCAATTGCCTGAAAATCACCGATCGGTTTACCAAACTGTTTTCGCTCTTTGGCATAATTCATCGACTCTTCAAGAGCGCCTCTCGCAACACCTACAGAGAGTGCACCGATTCCGATGCGACCACCGTCGAGCACTTTCATGGTATCGATAAAACCCATCCCAAGCTCACCAAGAAGGTTTTCAGTCGGCACTTTAACATTATCCAGTACCACTTCCGATGTGTCGGACGTATTCATTCCCATTTTATGCATGGGCGGACCCGGTTCAACACCTTTCCATTCTCTTTCAACAATAAAAGCACTTATCCCTTTTGTGCCCAAAGTAGGATCAGTTTTGGCCAATACCACATAAACATGTCCGACAGTACCCTGAGTAATGAAAGTTTTGGTTCCGTTCAAAATCCAGTGATCACCATGATTGACTGCCATGGTTTTCAGTCCGGACGAATCACTGCCGGATCCTGGTTCGGTCAGACACCATGCTGCCAGCTTTATCCCGGATGTAAGATCCGGCATATATTTCATTTTTTGCTCATGATTTCCGGCCAGCGCGATGTGCCCGGTTCCCAGAGAAGTATGTGAAGCGACAGTGAGTGCAAGGGAAGCGTCCCATCTGGCAATCTCTTCCAGTGCCAGGCAGAAACTGATGGTATCAAATCCGGCACCACCATATTTCTCTTTATGATAAATACCCATCAGCCCCTGATCGGCAAGCATCTTTACAATTTCATGGGGGAACTCTTTTTTGGCGTCTCTTTCAATTACGGTGGGAGCCACATGGCGCTCCACAAAATCGCGAACACTGTCGCGAATCATCTGATGATCTTCAGTTAATTCAAAGGATATGTTGTTGGTTCGTTCAAGCAAATTCAAATTCATTCTTTAATACTTATAAGTGATTCTTGGTAGCGCTTCCAAAGATATGGAAATTCAGAGACAATCCTGAAGTTTGTTGTACGGTTTTTAAATATTTGCAGGGAGCGGATGTGACGGAGTCCAGAGCAATGCGTTTTCCACGAATTGAAGCCGAAATGTATACCCCGTAATGACCTATGCCTCAACAAGTAATGGTTAGATCCGGGAAGTTCTCGACTATGTCCCACCCAAAAACGAGTGGGACTGCGCTCGAACTGACGGATGGTGGAGATGGTGGTTTCACTCTGTTATTGTGCTGTCCCGATCTCGATAGTATTAGAGATCGGCAGAACCGACGTTTGTTGTTATAAGGTGATCTATCCGAAATTCCAGGTCACACCGCGGCCAATTTCGGGGTCCGGAAATTTCCAGTCCACAGCTCCCTGGTCGCAGGCGTACATGCAGGTGCCACACTCAATGCAATCCTCTACCTGAAAATGGACCAATCCCTGTTCATCCATCGTGTAACAGTTCGCAGGACAAACATAAGTGGTGCATTTATGCGGGCATACCGAATTGCAAATATCTGTATCTACAACAATATGAGGTTTAATCTCTGATTTTGCCTGGTTCCGGTAGCTAACCAGGCCAAGGCGTTCGGGGAGGGTAAGGGTTTTTGTTGTTGGCATTG
>SKZL01000330.1 GCA_007127395.1 Balneolaceae bacterium | reverse complement strand
TTTGTTCGTGTTAGCAGCATGATCATGACAGCTCCATATTTTAGTTCAGCAGCTTTCCCTGTTCAGATTAAAGTCTTTTTTGCCCTGGTTACAAGCATTCTATTATATCCGGTAATACCGGCTGAAAATGTAATGATACCTTTAGATGCCGGATTGGTATTTATTGGAACCACAATCATCATAGAGGTGCTTGTAGGTGTAGCGATGGGGATGATCGGTCAGTTGGTTTTTGCCGGGCTTGAGATGGCAGGACGCCTGATCAGTTTGAAAATTGTACTCGGATTTGCCAGTGTGGTTGATACGATGACTCAGGAGCAGAGTACAGCTGTCAGCAACCTCTTCAGTCTAATTGCCGTTCTTGTATTTCTATCGATAGATGGTGATAAAATCTACATCATGGCGCTAGCCAGAAGTTTTGAGGTTATACCATTAAGTCAGGCAGATGTACATTTAGTAGGCCCGTATATGCTTGATACAGCTGTCTATCTATTTATGATCGCTGTTCAAATCAGTTCACCATTTATTGTGGTTCTCTTTTTACTGGATCTGGCTTTAGCCATTTTTGCGCGAATCATGCCACAGGCGAATATCATGTTCATCGCTCTTCCAATTAAACTTGGAGTCGGATTTCTGTTACTGCTCTATGTTGCACCCTATCTGCCAACAGCTTTTGAGATGATGATACAGCAACTGTTTGATTTCTTGAATAATACGATAGGGATTATGTCGCCATTTTAGAAGCAGTAAAAAGTGAAAAGTTAGAAGTGAAAAGTTGAAACAAAATGATCCGAGCTAGCTAATCTGGCAATGGTTTGGGGTGAAGATTCCGATTATTGTGGGGGTTTGATGTAAAAGTAGTTCACAAAACTGGACACTTTTCACTTCTAACTTTTTTACTTTTTCCTCTAAATAATCACATCGATATAATTACCCACACCCTCTTTGGTGGTTTTTCGTTTGTCTGCAGAAACAGGCGGCTTTTGTGTGGGCTCTTCGGATTCGGGGCGTTTCTTTATAAAGGCATCGTCATGCTCAAAGGAAAAGCCTGATTTTTTTTGGCTGTTCTCCTTTTTTCTTCTCTTCTCAGACTCCTCTTCAGCTTCTCTTTTTTTGTTGAGAAGTTGTGGAATTTTATTGAGCCGGTTTATTTTATTAATGAGATTCATAACGATGCATAACGGTTATGTAAGCGCAGTACAGTACTGCGGATTACGCGTTATGAGGTAATAGTTAACAGAATATGAAAGAACTACATCTGATCTGTTCTTCGTATATATATCTGTTATCGTTACTTGATGATCTCTTCTTTAATTAAATCTTCTTTTAATTTAATCAGTAATTTGCCAACGATCTGAGAAATCCTCGCTTCAGACAGCTCAAGAAGCAGTGCTACTTCACTCATTGTCAAATCTTCGTAATAATAGAGCGTTAAAATAAGCCTTTCACGCTCCTTTAATTCGCCAATCTTCTTTTTCAGGGTTTCTGCAATCTCCTTTTTTTCCAGATTTTCGTCCGGACTATCTACATCCGGATTTTCATGAATATCATAAAAGCTTCTTTCGCCATCACCAAAATTGTTGTCAAGAGATAGTGCATTTCTTTGTTGAACGCTTGAAAGGAGCTTGTAGTAATCCTCAATTGGTATTTTCAGCCTGTTTGCCACCTCGTCATCGGTTGGCTCTCTTCCGAGCTCCTGAGACAATAGATTTATGGTAGCCTGAATTTCGCCATAGCTTTTTCGCTGCTTTCGGGGCAGGCTGTCAATTTTTCTCAGATAATCGATGATACTGCCACGAATACGATAATAGGCATAGGTATTAAACTGAATGTTTTTATTACAATCGTAGGTGTCCAGTGCCTGAATCAGGCCTGTGATCCCTGCGCTCTCAAGATCTTCATTTTGAGAAAGTGGGTTATCCGGCCTGTTAATCTTACCAATAATACTACGTATAAGGGGCATCGACTTACTGATAATCGAATTCCGCAGTACTTCCGCGGCACTGTTACAGTAAGAATCTACCAATTCCTGAAGTGTAGCAGAACTCATTGTTTCTATGTATTAGCGGTTGTCTGATCCTTATTTATACTCGATACTGCAGAGTTTTTTCTATCCGGGCTTTCCTTAATAACATTCAGGAAGAATATAGTGAGATAAACGACTGCAAAGAGAACTAAAAAAATCAGGATACTCCTGTATATTGCAGTTTGAGTACTCACTCCGGATATCATCAGAAGCATAAAATTGGTTAATGAGATTACTGAAATTAAACGTATTAACATAATTTTATAATTGATTTATTGTGTAGTTAAACTCTTTTTGTGCCTTATTAGCGAAACTGATAATATTTTGAGTGACATATTCAAGGTCACTTAAGACAAGTGGATCTTTGACACCGTTACACAATGTCTCCTGATTTCTGATCGTTTCTCGAATCGCTTCACTAAATGGGAAATGACCCAGATAGGCTATCTCCTTCTTTAAAAAATAGTCCAGAATATTGTTGAATCTTTTGTGGGTATCGATCGCAGTTGCCTCACTCTTTGCAAAATTGACAATCCCGGCAAAACGATAGGCGGGGTCAATTGTGAAGACATATTTACAAAGTCTGTAGACATCCGATATTGCGGATGGCTCATCTACCAGAATGAGCGTACTGAGATCTGCACGGTCCAACGCCCAAAGAGTTATCTCCCCTGCACCTGCAGGAGTATCAATAATGATAAAATCATAGGACTCCATGAGGTGTAGGGTCACCTGGTCCAAAGCATTCATGATCTGTTCCGGATTGAATAAGTGTGAATCGGGTTGGTCGGATGTTGTGATAAGTGTCAGCCACTCGGTTTCCTGAAGTATCTCTTCCAAACCAACATTGCCATCAATCCAATCGGTTACGGTTGCTGACGCAGATTCATTTAAAAAAGTGGCACAATTGGATAGTCCGATATCGGCATCCAATAGCGCAACACGGTATCCGGATCTGCCGAGTAGTTCTGCGATATTCACACTACACATGCTTTTACCCACGCCTCCCTTACCACTGGTGATGGTCAGTATAAAAGGTTGATTTGTTGAGTTGGCTTGATCCATGTTCATACTCTTGTGTTTAAGAATCTTGTAAAAGTTTTTGTGCAAACCATGACGGTTTGAATGTTTCCAGGCTTTCAGGAATACTCTTTCCTGTGCTTATATATCTGGTACTTGCATCCATCTCCTGGAAAAAAGGAATAATTGCACCCCACTGAGTAATTTCATCCAGATGTGTAAGCGCGATATAGTCCGGTTGTAACGGATGATGAACTGCAGCAGAACTGTTAAAGTAGTGCCTGTTTTTAGAGACATTGATCACATAATGCACTTCCAGTGGTGTGAGTGGAGCCAAAAGTTGTCTGATCTTCCAATACTGTTTAAAGGACTCCTCTTTTTCAATT
>SKZL01000273.1 GCA_007127395.1 Balneolaceae bacterium | reverse complement strand
TTCTCATTTTTAATTGATGGAGTAAAGTAACGTTATTTCATGTAAATTATCTCCGCATGTTTTTGAGTCAATTTTCGCGAAACCATTATCATTAATGCATAAAGCATCCAATATCATTCTGCGGCTTTTACTATTTGCAGTCTCCATCACAATGATCACATCTTGTGGAATCGTCAGGGAGACGACCGTTATTCCGTCAGAGAAAGGCGCTGTCCTTGGCCAGGGAGTAGCAAGTTGGTATGGGCCTGATTTTCACGGTAAAGCAACTGCTAACGGTGAAATTTACAATATGAATGATCTCACGGCAGCACACCGCACACTCCCGTTTAACACCGTCGTACTCGTTGAAAACCTGGAGAACGGCCGCTCTGTAGTGGTTCGGATCAATGACCGTGGCCCTTATGTAGATAATCGAATCATCGATCTCTCCAGACAAGCTGCACGTGAAATTGATATGATTAATGCAGGAATTGCCCCTGTTGAACTTTTTCTGATTGAGGAGGGTGACCGACCCATCACCACACAGCACACCAGTAATCGTGAATCCTACACCGTTCAGATCGCCTCTTTTGAGAGAGAACAGGATGCCATTAACCACTCCAACACCGTATCAGGATCGCGCGTTGAGCGTGTGGGGATGGGGAACAATACGGTTTACAGGGTCTATTACGGAGTATATAACAGTCGTGAAGCAGCTACGAGAGCCCAAAGAGATCTCGCATCAAGAGGAATTCACGGATTCGTCAAACAGGCTGAGAATTGATTTTTACCCGTTAATCCATCTATAACTGATGAACCGAGTTATTTAATTGCGCAGAGAGTTCACACTCCGCTACTCTACGTGGGATACATGAGGAACAAATTCGCTTCCGACAAAGAAACTGAGTAGTAGTCTGCATCCGAACAGCTGATAAATTATTTTCCAGAAAGCTGGATTGATTTATGAATTCTTTTGGTTATTTCTTAAATAGAAAAATGACTAACATACTTAACAGGAATGGATAAGAAGAATATTATTATCATTGGCAGCGGCTTCGGGGGACTCGCTACCGCATCAAGATTACTCTCAAAAGGCCACAATGTCACTATCTTTGAAAAAAGGGATAAACCCGGTGGAAGGGCTTATGTTTATGAAGTAAACGGGTTTAAGTTCGATGGCGGGCCTACTGTGATCACGGCTCCTTTTATGTTTGATGACATCTTTGAAGCGGCCGGAAAAAAACGTGAAGATTATATCGATTTTGTTCCATGTAACCCGTTCTACAGAATTTATGATCATGAGGGTGTCAGCTTCGATTACAATGATGATCATGAGTTTACCCTGGGAGAAATTCGTAAACGAAATCCAAAAGACGCTGATGGATATGAAAAGTTTCTGGGCACAACCAAAGCGATTTTCGACAAAGGTTTTGTCGAGCTTGCCGACAAACCCTTTCTGAAATTTACCGATATGCTGAAAGTGGCACCCGACCTTATCAAACTGCAATCTTACAAAACAGTCTATAAGTATGTCTCACAATATATCGAAGATGATTTCCTGAGACGATGCTTCTCTTTCCATCCACTCCTGGTAGGAGGAAATCCATTTGACACAACCTCCATCTATGCGATGATCCACTATCTCGAACGTGAGTGGGGGGTTCACTATGCCATGGGGGGAACAGGCGCCATAATAAATGCAATGGTTAAGCTGATCGAAGAGCAAGGTGGTGAAATCAAACTGAATGCAGAGATCGATGAAATTCTGGTTAAAGACGGATCCGCTAAAGGCGTACGGCTGATGAACGGTGAGGTGCATCTTGCCGATGCTGTGGTTTCAAATGCCGATGTGGCTTTCACCTACAAAAACCTGATCCATTCGAAACACAGGAATAAATATACAGATCGCAAAATTGAGCGCACCAAATACAGCATGTCTCTGTTTGTGATCTATTTTGGCACCAAAAAACGGTATCTCGACTCCGGGCTGGCGCACCACAATATCATTCTGGGCGAACGGTACAAGGGTTTATTGAGTGATATTTTCCATAAAAAACATCTGTCCGATGACTTTTCTCTCTACCTCCACATGCCAACTTATACCGATCCATCCATGGCACCGGAGGGTCATGAAGCTTTTTATGTTCTCTCTCCTGTTCCGCATCTCGACAGCGGTACCGACTGGGAAACTGAAGCTCCGAAATACCGCGACTCAATCATGAACTTCCTGGAAGAGAACTATCTGCCCGATCTGCAGGAGAATATCGTCGCAGAACACTATATCGATCCGCTCCATTTTCAGAATACACTTAACAGCTACAAAGGATCGGCATTCTCTGTTGAACCGATTCTGACCCAGTCTGCCTGGTTCCGTCCACATAACCGAAGCGAAGATGTGAACAACCTCTATTTTGTGGGAGCCGGAACCCATCCCGGAGCAGGTTTGCCGGGCGTTCTCTCTTCGGCGAAAATTGCAGAAAATTTGATCGTTAAGTCAAAATAGTACATCAGACTTGGAACTTCATTTTTTATTTAAATCAATAATGGTCCCATACTCTCCAACCAATGTGACTGAATGATTACTATTCACCAAAACATCATATAGTGCATGATTTGTGCCAGTTGTAACACTCTCCCATGTCAAGCCACCATCAAAACTACGTAAAACAGTACCACCAAAACCTGATATATACCCATAGTTCTGATCAACAAAATGTACCCCCAAAAAACTTCGTTTACTATTTACATTTATTTGTGACCAAGTATTTCCACCGTCTATTGTTCGAATAACAAGTCCATTCTGACCGACAGCGACACCAGTTGATGAGTTTAAAAAAATTATGCTGGATAAGTTTTCGTTTAAATCGATAGAATTTTCCGTCCAATTTACACCTTTGTCAAAAGATCGAAGAATAGTTCCAGAATAACCTACCGCAAATAATTCGTTTTCATTGACATAATCCACATCTCTTAAGAAGTATGGATGTTCATTATCTGACTCCCACCATTCTTCTCCGCCATCCTTAGTTAGTAATATTTTTCCGTTTCTTCCAACAATCACGCCATTTTGTGAATCATAGAATGCTATAGAAAACAATGGTAAATTTGTATCAACATTTATAGTTCTCCAAGATCGCCCGGAATTTATAGTTTTTAAGATTAGGCCTCCATTTCCTACAGTAATAGCTGAACTATTATCCAAAAATACAATATCATGTAGGGTTTGTTCATCATTGCTGTAAATTAATTCCCAATCATTCAAATCTTCATTTTTATAAAATATTTTAGAAGCTCCTTTATGATTTGCTATTAAAAGTCCATCATTTTCATGATTATAACTTATAGAAAATAATGTATACCCTTCAGCAATATCAAGAGTATTAACTTCTGTACTATAATTACTCTCTACATTACATCTGTCGAGGGTCACGAGTATTCCCCACCTAAGTCCATTAGTATTCCCCACCCCGGGGCCATTAGTA
>SKZL01000205.1 GCA_007127395.1 Balneolaceae bacterium | reverse complement strand
GCTTAACTTCGAGCCATCTCTATAGAGTGCATTAGCTTTAAGCATCTTTTCCCATGACTGCATGTAGGCATCCTTGAAATCTTCAACCGTTGCTTCATTTGGAAGGTTGATGGTTTTTGAGATTGCCCCGGAAATGAACGGTTGCGCAGCGGCCATCATGTTGATGTGTCCTTCAGCCGAAATAAACCGGGTTCCGGTCCTTCCACACCTGTTGGCACAATCAAATACAGGCAGATGGCCATCTTTGAGATAGGGCGAACCTTCTATCGTCATGGTACCGCACACATAATCATTAGCCTGCTGTATCTGCTCATTTGTGAAGCCGAGAAAGCGCAGCATATCAAAATTGAAGTCGGATAGCTGTTCTTCCGTTATTCCAAGAACATCTTTGCAGAAATCTTCGCCAAGAGTCCAGTGATTAAATGCAAATTTGATATCAAAACTGCCCGGCAAGGCATCATTGATTGCTTTGAGCTTCTTATCGGTAAATCCTTTCTCACGAAGAGTCTCCATGTTGATATGCGGACAATCTTCAAGTGAAGCAGAACCCTTCGCATAGCGAATGATTTCCTGAATTTCCTTCTCGCTGTAACCCAGATTCTTCAATGCAAGAGGCACACTCTGGTTAATGATCTTGAAGTAGCCGCCGCCTGCAAGTTTCTTAAACTTGACAAGTGCAAAATCCGGTTCAATACCTGTGGTATCACAATCCATCACCAATCCGATTGTTCCCGTAGGTGCGATCACTGTTACCTGTGCATTTCTGTAGCCATGCTTTTCACCCATTTTGACAGCATCATCGGAATCCTTTTGGGCTGCCTTTAGCAGGTAACCGGGGCAGTACTCCTTGCTGATTCCCATTGGTGTGATCGTAAGCCCCTCATACTCTTCATCAGGTACATTATAGGCTGCTCTTCTGTGATTTCTCATCACTTTAAGCATATGCTCTCTATTTCTTTCGTACCCTTCGAAAGTTCCAAGTTCGGCAGCCATCTCAGCACTTGTTGCATACGATTTCATATGCATAATCGCAGTTATTGCTCCTGCAATAGCACTCCCCTCTTTGCTGTCGTAGGGAACTCCCTGAACCATTAAAGCCGCTCCCAGGTTTGCATAACCCAGCCCCAGTGTCCGAAAAACATAGGATAATTCAGCGATCTCTTTTGAGGGGAATTGAGCCATCAATACAGATATTTCCAGGACCACTGTCCATAAGCGGGATGCATGGCGGATGGCATTCACATCAAACTCAGTACAAGAATCATCCTTGAAGTACTTCATCAGGTTCAGGGATGCAAGGTTACAAGCAGTATTATCCAGGAACATATATTCTGAACACGGATTACTTGCTTTGATCTCACCATCTTCAGGGCATGTGTGCCATTCATTGATCGTATCATGATATTGTGTACCGGGATCAGCACAAGACCAGGCAGCATAGCTGATTTGATCCCAAAGTTCCCTGGCTTTTAATCTCTTAATAGGCTTGGGCTCGCGGCCTTCCTCTTTTGCCCTGCGCTTTTCAATGCGTCCCAGCAGATTCCATTCACCATCATTCAGAACAGCTTTCATAAAACTGTTGGGAATACGAACGGAATTATTTGAATTCTGACCGCTTACAGTCATATAAGCTTCTGAGTTCCAATCGGTATCATATGTATCAAATTCGATCTCTTTGAATCCCTGAGCCGCCAATTGAATAACTCTTTCAATGTAGTTGAGCGGTACCTGCTCCACTTTCGCCTTGCGGATTGCCTTACCCAGCTCTTTATTTTTGAGCGGATCTCTGCTGACAGCACCGTTGAGCGATTTGCCATCAATTTGAACCGGCTCATGGCAAAGCCGGATAATATTTTTAAGATGTTTTTGGGTAATTTTTGAGCCGGCTACAATTGCAGCAACCTTTTGCTCTTCAATAACTTTCCAGTTGATATACTCTTCAATATCCGGATGATCCAGATCCAGTGTAACCATCTTGGCAGCCCGGCGAGTTGTTCCACCAGATTTAATAGCACCCGCTGCCCTGTCACCGATTTTCAGGAAGCTCATAAGTCCGGATGATTTTCCACCGCCACTCAGGCTTTCCCCGGAGCCTCTCAAAGATGAAAAATTGGACCCTGTACCGGAACCGTACTTGAATAACCTTGCCTCGCGCACCCAGAGATCCATGATTCCGCCCTCATTCACCAGGTCGTCATCAACGCTCTGAATAAAACATGCATGAGGTTGCGGATGAGTATAGGCATCCTTGGATCTGGTCAACTTGCCGGTTTCAGCATCTACATAGTAATGCCCCTGAGCCGGGCCGTTGATTCCATAAGCCCAATGCAGGCCGGTATTAAACCACTGCGGACTATTCGGCGCTGCCATCTGATTGGCAAGCATATAACACATTTCATCGTAGAAAATTTTTGCATCCTCTTCCGTGTCAAAATAGTCATGCTTCCAACCCCAGTATGTCCAGCAACCTGCCAGCCTGTTGAAGACCTGCCTGCTGTCAACCTCATGAGTATATCTTTCTGACTCTTCAAGCTTATTCAGTTCCTTACTATTCTCCTTCGAACGCTGAAGCCAAACAGGTACTCCATCCTCTTTAATTTTTTGAAGCTTCACAGGAATACCTGCTTTTCTAAAATATTTTTGAGCAATAATATCCGTAGCTACCTGTGACCATGAGGACGGAACAACAACATTCTTCATTTCAAAAATTTTAGATCCATCCGGATTTTTAATCTCCGAAAGTCTCTTCTCAAATTTGATCTTGTCGTAGGGTGTCTTCCAATCTGCCTTGGTAAATAAACGGGTAAATTTCATGTAAGTTCTCCTGTAGGTCTTGGGTCTGTTAGGTTCCTGATTCGGGGTCTATGCCTCCGATGAATCAATATCTAAATATCAGCGGTGGCTGCTAAATCACAATTCATCTCAACCGGAGTTATATATTGAAAACTCCGTGACATTTCTGAATGGCAATATATTCGAGAGCAACGGAGACTTCAAGAAAAAAATCATTTACTTTTCCACAAATTCAAAGAGTTATCCACATTTCCCTCAATAGGGCTGGTGATCAACCATTGCTATAAGTTGAAAGTGTTATTTTTTTAATTCTTCACTTATACTCAAAAATGATTGAAAACCAAATTCTATTCTTAGAAAATGAAAATGTTTATAACTTTTAGCCGTATCGACATCCCTAAGGTCGATTTTGAAGTTATCCACAATGCGCACAAGTTATCCACAGAGCTGAATGTAAGTCAAATATTGAAAATTTGATTACCAAAATATATAAGGTAAGTAAATGCGATTGGCTTGCATGAATTTTTCAGATTCAGAAATTTTATACTTTATTAATCTTTAATTAATATTTAAAACTAAATTTTTATTACCCATTTTATTTACACTATTATTACCATAAATTCTAATTCCCCCGGGCTTAATTAACCCAATAATTTCTTTCATCTTTTGG
>SKZL01000006.1 GCA_007127395.1 Balneolaceae bacterium | reverse complement strand
TATTACAATCCGGTTTGAAGTACATCCGGACGGCTCTCTAGGCAGGGTCATACCGATGCGTAAAATGAATCCTGAACTGGAGCGTGAAGTGATGAGAACCCTGCGTAGCTGGCGATTCTCACGTCTACCATCCGGTGCTCCGCAAGAGCCGCAGTGGGGTACGATCACATTCAGGTTTGTGCTCGATTAGTAGGATATCTTACGTTATACCCAAGAGAGTTCATTCTCTACTCGAAAAAGCGTAGCCTCATCTATTTTAACTTGAATTCGAGATATGAATGATGATAAATGGTATTCTTCCTTTCTGATGAAACTACCCTGATTCTCACATTTGTGCACCAGGCTAAAGAGTCGTACTTTCAGCTGAATTCATAAATCGATGATTGATTCACACTATGAAAAAAATAGTTCTGCTTCTTTTGATCACCTCTCTATTCCTCTCTTGTTCGGAACAGGAAGAGAATGAGTTAACTACAGAATCTGAAATTATTAAAACGGAAGCTGCCGAATTTATCCAATTTTTTGATGCTCTGGCAGAACAGTGTGGCAATGCCTATCCGGGAGGGCTCACACTCGAGCCGCCTGGCGATGATATGCTTACCGGTACAGAACGTTTAATTGTCCACTTCAGAGAGTGTGATGAGAATCAGCTCAAACTCCCTTTTCATATTGAGATTGAAGGGAGTGAAGATTGGGACAGATCCAGAACATGGATTTTTACCCGTCATGAAGATGGACTTGAAATACGTCACGACCATAGGAAGCCTGATGGAAGTGATGATGAAGTCACCATGTATGGAGGTTTTTCAGTTGATGGAGGCACACAGTTGCGACAGGAGTTTAAATCCATTCCGCGCACAGAAGAGATGGGCTATTTCCGTGGGTGGAGAATCGAAATTGTGCCCGGGGAAAGATATACATATGGAACTATCAGGGACACTACATGGAGTTGGCGCGTTGATTTTGACCTGACCGAACCCCTCACAGAGTTACCTCCTGCACCCTGGGGACACGAATAGAGCTGGCTGCCTTCACATTGAATGAACATCTTATTGACGAGAAGAACTGATGCAGGTGCATAGATGAAATCTATTGTATCATAATGATACAATAGGTCTAACTCTCTGGTTTGCGAGAAACCGGAAGGTCTACACTTGACTTCACGTGCAGATCCCGTTGTGGAAATGGAATCTCAATCTCGTACTCCTCAAATTTCCGGACGATCGCCTGATTGATTTCGTTTCTGAGAATATATCTCTCCTTAACATTCGGGATCCATACACGCAACTCCATATCCCAGGATGAATCACCAAAATTGGAGAGATGAACCTGATGTTCCGGCACCCTCATCACTTTTGGATGTTCTTTTGCAATTTCATTCAGTGCCTTCAAAACTTTATCCAAATCGGAGGAGTAAGATACCCCAACATTGATATCCAGACGAAATGTAGGATCACCATGAGAAAAGTTAACAACATCATTCTCCACAAACTGATTATTGGGAACAATGATTGAAATATTATTCAAGGTGCGGATCTTTGTAGAGCGAATGCTGATTTCCGTTACATCTCCCTCTTTATCGCCAACCTGAACACGATCTCCAACACTGATAGGCCTCTCAAACATGATGATCAGGCCGGAGATAAAATTTGCCGTGATATTCTGCAAACCAAAACCGATACCAACAGAGAGAAGACCAAATACTACCGCCAGGCTTGTAAGATTAATCTCCAGAAATTGAAAAGAGATCAGGATACCGATCACCACAATAATGTATTGAGCCACGCGGGCCAGTGTGAATTGCAGGCCATCGTCGATATCGAACCGCTTCAGAAACTTGTTCTGCATTACTCTGCGAACAATAGACTCCAAAGCGAGAAACCCAATAAGGAAGACCAGAAAAACGATGATATTCCCTATCGTTATCGGATCACTCTGAAGTGAAAAAAGCTCAAACTCCAGAACGCTGCGTACTCTTGATAAGATATCTTCTGTTTCCATCTTCTACTAAAAACTATTTGCGACCCAAATTCGTTGCAATGCAATTTCTGACAATTTGAATTTATGAAAATGTCATCAGCATACATAGATTCTTTCAAATTCAAATCACAATAGAGGGTAGGCAGTGTTGGTTCGATCTACTCGAATATGGCTGAAGTAAAAAAGCAAAGAGTCAGAAAGCTCTCGTACTAAAACCAGCCGAATCGTAATCCGATTATTCCGGTCAGCCCTGACAAATCCGAGCTGGAAGTACCTTCCAGATTCACATTTGATGCAACTCTGTAAAAGACACCACCGCTAATTCTGAACCAGTCTGTTACATTTAAATGGAGGTTTGCACCCGGTTGAACCACAAAATAGTTATCCGAATTTTTATCCAGATCTGTATTGGTTCTGTATTTCACACTTCCTGAACCAATCGTTGATTGAATCCCAAAATGGATCAATTTATAAGATCTGTTCACATATTCTATCTCAAATCCGCCATAGTTACTGCTCATTTCAGGTGCAGGAGTATCGGATATTCCCCAGTCAACAGTATCAAAACGGGTACTCGTCCGATAGCTGCCAAAACCCAGATGAATTGCATTCCCACCATCAAAGCGGATTACCCATGCTCCTCTTGATCCTTTCAAATATGCAGCCTGTCCATTTATACTGGTCACACCATAGATAAGGGAACCGAAACCACCGTGATCAACATTTCCTGAAAACAAGGTTTCCGTTCGTTGAGCCTCAGCAAGGTTACTGAATGAACACAAAAATAAAAGGGCAGATATGAATAAGAGATATTTTTTCATCAGAAACCTCCGAATTTAAAAGCAAGTACACCATTTAAACCGGAGAAATCACTGTCACTGAAACCATACTCTGAAATTCCGTTGGTAAGTCTATACTGAACACCTGCTGAGATTCTGAAAAAATGGGTTATATTCATTTCCAGATTAACACCCGGTTCAAAGACAAAGTAAGTATTAACTTCATCGTTAACCTCATCATAGTTTCGTTCGCGGAGCATCAATCCGCCACCTCCAATCAGTGTTGAAATGGTAAAATGAGTGAGCTTGTAAGATCTGTTTGTATATTCAAAAACGAAACCTCCATAGCCATTTAAGGCGTAAAGGTCATCATTTCCGTCAATAGTTACCGGAACCTGATGGTTTGTTACCAGTCCGTAACCACCCCCTCCCAGCGAGACGGCATGGTCATCATCTATATTGATAATCCAACCGCCACGGCCGCCGACCCACAAACCCGGGTTGCCCGCTACATCTCCGACGGCAATCATCGGTCCGCCAAAACCACCGTGCCTTACACTCCCGTCAATGAGTGTTTCAGCTCTCTGCGCATCTATTGATGAATAAATTGGGATTAATATAAAGAAAGAAATGGCTGATATAGTAAGCTTTAGTGCAATATTTCGTCTCATCTTCTCAAGATTTATAGTTCCAGAAAAAAACTATTCTACGAAACTGAAGAGCAGTGGTTACACTTTATTTGGGGCGCAAGATACAAGGGTCAAG
>SKZL01000058.1 GCA_007127395.1 Balneolaceae bacterium | reverse complement strand
TGATGGGGTAAATAGCAATAACTTCACTTAATTTATGGGCTACATATGCAGCAGCTTCATTTGCGTCAATAGTTACTCTTGTTTTGGACATGTTTTTACCTCATTTGATATTTCTGAATTTTGTATCACAAATCATCACTGTTTTCGATTTGGTTCTTGGGGCCATCCAAATTTGAAACGGATTTTCCGGTTTCAAACTCTTCAATGAACCCCTCTAATGTTTTGGACTTGAACAGTTCATATACACACTCTCTGTGAGCTGAATATTCATCATGAATTGGGCATGGATTTGCCGGATCGCATGCATTATGTTCGATTCCGCATTGATTGAAAATTTCAAGTCCGTCAATAATTTCTACAATTTCCAGCAGACTGATTTCCTCCGGTGATTTACTTAATCTGAATCCTCCACTGGGTCCTCTCATCGAGAGTAAAAGTTTGTGTTTGACCAACATCTGCAGAATTTTGCTCAGAAAATGTTTTGGAATCTTTTTCTTTTCGGCAATTTCACCCAAATCAACATTACTCTCGTTTGTGGAGTGCAATGCAATGTAGAACATCGCCTGTAATGCGTAATGACAGGATGCTGAAAACATATTGCCTCAATTGGCCTGCAAACTCATAACATCAACTGCAGAATTTGTGATTGTTATATTTGATAGTTATCCAATACTTCAAAAGAGCTATTGTACTAATAAAGATATTTGGATAAAAAACTCTAAATTAAAAGTACAAAAAAAATATGAACTGTGGCAACAAAAGGATCAAAAGAGTGAAGTTTAGATTGAGTTTACATAACAGCTGTAAAGTGCTGAATAACATCTAAACTGTCCAATTGAGAGATAATTTTCGCTGCTCTGATGATTACTGTAATAAAAAGGTATTTGATGAGTATCAGAAGATTCAATCATCAATTGGTCAATCGCTCTTTTTTAAACCAATGATACTGTTCCCTAAATTTACATCCTCAACAAGGTCTTTGAGTGTTTTGGATTCAAAAAGTTCTCTGACTTGATTCCTAACTCCCTTAAAGTCGTTATGGATGGGGCAGGGCTGGCTGTCGTCACACTGCTTGAACCCGATTCCACACTGTGTAAATATCCCCAATCCATCAATCGCATCTACTATTTCAATCAGAGCAATATCATCAGCCGGGCGGTTAAGTTTGAACCCGCCAGTTGGTCCCTTCATCGATATCAGCAGCTCGTAGCGAACAAGTTGTTGCAGAATTTTGCTTAAGAAATGCTTAGGAATGCCCTGATCTTTAGCAATCTGTTTCAGTTCGATATTTTTATCATCTGAATGGTGAAAAGCGATGTATAACATAGCCTGAAGGCCATAGTGACATGATGTAGAAAACATTCAGTAAAATTTATTATTGATTGTGGTTTGTTGGTTTCAGTCCATTCTGAATTTGTAAAGAATAAGATAAGAGACTTTTAAGTTAAAACAGTATTTTATCAAAAAAGTTTTTCAAACCATTAAAAAACCGGCAATTCCGATTTAAAGTCAGGGGGCAATTTATCCAGTAAAATTTCCCGGACTTCTTCAGCAAGATCTGTACAGTGCTTAACGATATCTACATCATTGCAGAAATAGATCTCTCCCTCATCTCGTACATCCAGATGCTTACAGTTGATATTGCTGAAATTAATATTACTCAAATCATCACTTTTAGCATTGCATCGCTGAATTAACTCTTCAAGTGAAAGATCATTTTGTTGATCAACCTGATCATCTTCTGAAAGGAGCAGATCCAATGATTTCACATATCTGTAGAGTGCACCTCTTGCAGATACACAAACACAGTAACTGACAACATCTTCCATCGGCTGATAAAGTTCACCTTTGGCTCTTTTTAAATCTTTCTCGGCCTGTTCAAATTGGGTTTTGATCGCTTCTGTTTTCATGGGTTCAGATTTAAATTTTAAAGGTTCCGCAATCCGGTATCCGAAATAAAATCCCGGTTACATTCCGAACATTCGTATTGAATTTCCTGCAAACTCAACAATGGGTGCAAAATAGATTCCCAAAAACAGAGTTGGTATTAATAAGATCCAGAGTATCACCTTTGAAATCAAACTGAAGTCCGGATGTTGAAGCCCTGTGTCCGGTTCATAGAAAAAGAGATTTCTGACAACACGTATATAGTAAAATAGAGATACAATGGTCATAATACCTGCAATCGCTACCAGCCAGATCCATCCTGCACTAATGGCCGCTCCAAAAATATAAAGTTTGGCTACAAAACCGCCTGTGGGTGGTATACCCGTAAGTGACACCAGGAAAATGGTCATTGCCACACCCTGTAATGGAGCGACTTTCCCCAGTCCCTTGTATGCTTCTATAGATTCTGTCTTCATCTGATTGGAGAAGAGCAAAGCCACATAAAATGCACCTAATGTCATAAAGAGATAGATAAACAGGTAGATCAAAATAGTTGAAATGCCCTGTTCAGTCAGTATGACCAGACCCATCAGCAGATACCCTGCATGAGCAATACTTGAGTAGGCAAGCATCCTCTTGATATTATCCTGTTTTAATGCTGTAAGGTTACCAAGGATCATTGCCAGTGCTGCCATAATTGCAAGCAGAATATTCCAGTTCAATCCCTCAAAAACGGCCCATAATCCAAATTCTGTCAAACCGGTTGCTTCTGCAAATGAACCCTTAAAGAACCGAATCAGAATTGCAAATGCGGCAATTTTGGATGCAACTGCCAATAGTGCAGTTATAGTTATTGGTGCTCCTTCATAGACATCGGGTGCCCAGAAATGGAAGGGGACAACAGCGATTTTGAAACCCAGTCCCACCAGTATCATCAATATTGCCAGGTTCAGAATCAACGGATCTCCGGCTCCGGCTGCCAAAGCACTGTTCACACCATAAATATCTACTGCCCCGGTTACCCCAATCAAAAGTGATAGGCCATATAGCATAATACCGGATGAGACAGCTCCATAGATGATATATTTTATGGATGCTTCTGAAGATCTAAGTGATCTTTTGGTGAAACCTACCAAAACATAGGAACTGATACTGGTTACCTCCAGTGCCAGATAGATAAGTAAGAGGTTGGTTGAGCCGGCCATCATGAGCATTCCAAGCATCATTCCTGCAATCAGCATGTAATATTCACCGATTCTAGGTCTGTAATCAGTGAGTTCATTGCTCTGCATGGAGAAGATCACAATAAAGATCCCGGTTAGAATCAAGAGCAGTTTGAAAAAGACCGCAAACGGATCAACCGCTATCATGTCATAGAAAATGGATTCATTTAATCCGAACTGGAAGAGGGTGGCAATACCCGCAAGTACCAGGCCACCCAGCAAAATCCATCCTGAAGTATATCTTTTTTCTGTAACGAGCAGATCAGCAACAATAATCACACAGAGTGCAACCACAATAATGATCTCCGGTAAAAAAAGGTTAATGCTATAAAGTGTGTGTTCAGCCATAATCAGTTCTCAAATCTATAATAATGCAAGTGAGTCTTTCCCATTTATCACTATGTTTATGTCTGTATTGATATTCATCTATTG
>SKZL01000119.1 GCA_007127395.1 Balneolaceae bacterium | reverse complement strand
CGGATCTTTTTCAAAAAACTCAAGTTGTTTGTCCAGGCCTGATTCCTGTCCATTGTAAATCAGAGGCATTCCCCATATAGTTGCAGAGAGTACAGCGAAGTTTTTGAAATTTTCACCATAAAGATCATAATCTCCACCCTGCCATGAATTTTCATCATGATTTGTTGTATAAAACATTCTGTAATCAGCCGGATGAAAATGCTCAAAATTCCTCTCCATCACATCATCCAAATCAGATAATGTTGCATTTCCGGCACCCAGATCACGGATAACCTGTGCATATTCCCAGGCGTATGTCATATCAAAAGCGCCGTGCAATTCCGGTACTTCAGCTTCAGCAAGCATGAACATCGGTTTAATCTCTTCCAAACGTTTCCTCGCCTCAATCCAAAATTCGAGTGGAACCATATAGGCTACATCAGCTCTGAATCCATCAATTTGAAACTCATCAACCCAATAGTACATTGCGTCAATCATGGCTTCCCACATGTCACGATTTTCAACATCCAGTTGTATGACATCATCCCATTCAGGCATTGGCGGAAAAAAATCTCCATTTTCATCAGTCAGATAAAACTCCGGATTGGTTTGTGTCCAGACAGCATCCCAGGAGGTGTGATTTGCAACCCAGTCGATTATAACTTTCATATCATGATCATGTGCTTTGTTCACCAGCGCCCGGAAATCATCTTTATCACCGAATTCGCTGTTGATCTCACGATAATCATAGATACTGTAATAGCTGCCGAGTGTACCCTTCCTGTTTTTCTCTCCAATTGGATGTATTGGCATCAGCCATAATATTTTTACACCCATCTCCTGAAGTCTGGGGATATCATCTGAAAATGCATTAAATGTTCCTTCGGCTGAATATTGACGAATATTTACTTCATAAATATTAGCGTTAACAGCCCATTCAGGGACAAGAAATGTGGTTTCTGAAGTTTCGGTTTCATCGCCATGCCGTTCGCTGCAGGCAGAAAAAAATGACAATATTATGATCAGGTATAGTAGTGCCGTTTTTATCGAAAATTGATTATTCATGTTTGTTCTTTTATTAGAAGTGCATTTCCATAAAATCTATTACTACTGTAAATAGGATAAATTTATGAACTGATTATTTAGAAGATAGCCAAAAAGAAAATTTGCCTTTGTAACTCAGGTAGCCCAAGTCTTGCCAATCTCTTCAAATGGAACACAACCGTCATAATATCCTGGTGTGGGTTCATACTTTAAGACCTGTGTTGCCCCAACCTCTGAAGTAAAGAATCCTACCAATGTGAGTTCCTTAAAGATCAAAAAGAACTGTGGTCCTTCTGACTCTTCATTTTCTATAGCTTCGCGGTTTATATCAGAAGCAAATTCAAGCCGCTCCTCTTCGCTCAATTCAACGAAAGAGCGGCCTTTTTCGCGTTGGCATAGAGAATCAAAATGCGTTAACCCAAAGAGGAAATCTGAGCGCTGTTCTTCACTAAAAATTTCTTTCACCATCTTTTCAATAAAACCGGGTATTCCAACATCTACTGCTCCGGGGGTATCAGTAGCCGGTATAATTGTATCCGCAAGCTTGCGTGTTAAATCTGCTTCTGCAGCATTGAAGAGTACCGGAGTCCACTTTTCAGTTGATGGAGTGCAACCCTTCAGTACACCGGCGATGGTTGGAGCAAACAGTACACCCCCCATGAGCATCGCCGTTCTTTTAATTGCATCTTTTCTGTTCATATTCAATACTGACTTTTGTGCCTCTAAAAGTAATTATTTATTTCCTTTATTCAACTTCAAAATGGCATCATGACTTTTCTTAGTGCCTATGCATATAACTCAATCTATACGACCGCCAACCCCACAAATCTAAATAAAATTCTCTATTGTATCATTATGATACAATAGAAAGAGTATTCAAAATTCTATTTGATATGACTAAATCGCCGTTAAAAACGCAGAACTGATTTAGGACAACGCAAAAAATAAGAGAATCATAGAACAATCAAAGTGAGTTCTCTATTTTTTTTAAATGTCATATAGACTGCTTTGAAAATTATCATCAGTAACCAATGATTGATTTCTCTTTCAAAGAATTACAGAATAGATCAAAATGATCTATATTACTTATCTAATCATACACCATTTACCAAACCTAAACCCATTCAGATGTTCAAAATTGCAAGCTTTGGAGAGATATTGTGGGACCAGTTCCCTGACTACAAAAAACCGGGGGGATCTCCAGCCAATGTGGCTTATCACCTTCATATTTTTGGAAATGATTCTTATCTGATCAGTAAAATCGGTGATGACAGTGATGGAAGAGAACTGCTTCATTTTCTTAAAGAGAAAAAATTACCTGTTGAATATATCGGAATGGATCGTACACATCCCACCGGTTTAGTCACGGTCTCCATCGATCAGCACAATGAACCATCCTACACAATCCATGAACCCTCTGCATGGGACTATATCTCAGTTAACAGCGATCTTTTAGAATTGTCTAAGTCTCTGAATGCCATCTGTTATGCTTCACTGTCCCAGAGAAATTCGACCTCATCGGATAGTTTGAGAGAACTGTTGTTAACTGTTCCGCCTGATTGTTTAAAAGTCTTTGACCTGAATTTGCGACCACCCTTCATTCAGAAAGATGTTATTCTGGAGATGATTTCGCTTTCTGATATCGTCAAAATGAATGAAGATGAGTATGAAACCGTTGGTTCCTGGCTCACTGGCAGTGATACAGCCGATGCAATACTTGTCAATGATCCGGAGAAGATCATTCTTTTAACCATGGGTGAAAAAGGAAGTGCACTCTTCTCTTCTCAGGGTCATTTTCAACATAAAGCTTACCCAATCAGCGGTGATGGTGATTTTGTCGGTGTTGGAGATGCTTTTTTGGCCTCATTCACGCATCAGCTTCTTCTGAAGAAGAATCATGCAGATATCCTTGAGACATGTAATCGATACGCTGCATTTGTTGCCTCACAACAGGGAGGAATGCCATCTGTACCTAAGAATATTTTAAACATGATCAAAGAGTAACTGCTGTATGGCTGTACATCTTATTTTTTGATTCATCCATGAGTCCGACACTATTCATCGGTTCAATTCTCTTTTTGAGTGACTGAATGAACTCTTGCTTTCGAGACGGCTTATCGCCGGGTTTCTGAGAGATCATCCAAAGATGTGCTTCTGTCACCAGCTCTTCAATCAACGCATCATCAGCACATAAAAATGATTCCGGTTTGTATCCTTTCAGCCTTCTCTGCTCATACTGAACCGTAGCTACAAAATAGAGCATCACCGCTGCATGAAACAGCTCAAAATCATGCCTGCTCTTGTAACTCATCGACACAAGTTTATCGATGAGTAATATCTCTTTACACGTCACTTCATAAAGTTTGGCCATCTTTTTTTCCGCTTCCTGTTCAGACTTTTGCGCCCCATCAAATATTGCCAAAAGATCTTCTATTCCCTTTAAGGAGTGGGCAATACCGGTACTATGCATCGGGTCAACAAAACCGACGGTATGATTAAGCGCGATCCATCCATCACCAT
>SKZL01000388.1 GCA_007127395.1 Balneolaceae bacterium | reverse complement strand
GTTCGTTCACCGCTCGTTCGAGCGCATGCGTATCGCGACCCACGGCAAGCTCTCCGCGCAGCGTTGCGCGCATGGCGGCGAAGGCTTCACGCAGACCGACGTCAGGCTTCGAGTGGGGGATCATGCGAACTCACGCTCCATGACGATGCGTTTGAGATCATCGGTTCCACGCTGCGTACCGATCATTGCGAATCCTCGGCGTTCGTAGAATCTCAGGGCGGTAGGGTTGTTCTCGAGTACGCCGAGGCGCACGGCGCTCAGGCCTGAACCTTCGATGCGTTCGATCGAGGCGTCGAAGAGGGCGCCGCTCGCGCGCACACTGTTCACGTACGCTCGTTCACCCTGATAATCAGGGTGTAGAGCGAGTTTGGCGATGAATCCGTACGGAGCATCGCTGTGCGGACCGTAGCCGTTCTCTCGCTCGTGGGCGATGCACACGCCGACCGCACGATCACCATCGGCGAGGTACGTGCTCATCGAGAACTTGCCAGCAAGATCATAGCGGAACTGATCAGCGGTCCACGGCTCAACCCAGGGTGTACAGGTTTGCGGGTCCCACGTGGCGCGTGACACGTGCATGAGATCGGCGAGATACGCTTCAACAGCGTCGCGGTCGAGCGTTGCGATACGCAACTGATCAGCACTCATCAGACCTCACCTTTACGCTCGCGCGTCCAACGGTTGCTCCACCGCTCACGTTGGCCGAGCGCTGCCTGTGCGCTCGTGCGCACGCCCGAATCGAGGAATCCGGCTGCTGCGATCGTCTTGTACGCATAGATGCCGGGGAGGTGTCGGATTGACTTGGGATCCACGGCGAGGATGGGAAGCGCGGTGTACGCTGCATCAGCGGCGAGTCCCGCGAGGAACCAGGTTGCAGGAACCGAGTCGGGAGCGATGAGGTGCGCTGCTCCCAGAGCGGGAAGACCGACGAGGTAGAGGAGCGAGTAGACGCCTCCCTCGGCGAAGCTCGGGTGCACCGTCGTGTACGCGAGGCTCGGTGCCTTGCCCAGGTCACGACCGTGCGTGTAGAGGCTCTGCCAACTCCCTGAGAACCACCGGTGCGTCTGCTTGTAGTGATCACGTACGCCCTCGATATCCGTCGAGAAATTCACGGCGCGAGGCTCATAGAGGACCTTGTTTCCCGCTTCGAGGAGCATCCAGGTATGATCGGTATCCTCGGTCTTCGTCCGCTCGGGAAAGGGGTGCTGCCGAAGAGAATCGGCCGTGTACATCGTGCACGAACCGTTCACTACGCTCACCGCGTTGCGAAGGCTCTGCGCCCGCTTACGGAAGGCGAAGACGTTGAAGCTCGCCGCCTTGCCCTGGTGGATGAGCCTGCTCAGACCGGTGCCTGATGGTTTGAGGATGCCGTTCGCCGTCACCGCAGCAACAGCGTCGTCCGTGAAGCGTGAGGCGAGCGCTTCGACCGTTTGGGGTTCGAGCTGCGTGTCACCATCGGTGATGAGGATGCGATCGGTAAGGCTCGCATCATATGCGCGTAGGATGCGGTTGATGGTCGCGGCCTTGCCGAGGTTCTGCTCGTTACGCTCGTACGTCACGTTCGGATAGCGCGAAGCGAGCTCCTGCCCTATCCGCATCGTATCGTCTGATGAGTGATCGTCAGCGATAATGATGCGGCGAGGGATATTCGTCTGGTTCAGCTGGGAGTGTACGGCATCGATGAGCGATACGCCCTCGTTGTATGCGGGTATGATGCTCGTCACGGGCGTTTCGCGTGCGACGATGTCATCGAGGCGTTCGGTCTTCGTCCCAGCGATCGCATGGTAGGTGAGCGTCGCAAGGTCGATCGCGAAGTTGATCATGCCCTGTCCTCCGGGAGCGCACCGAGCGTGAAGAGCATGTCGAGGCCGCCGAGGTAGGGGTCGAAGGTGTCGGAGTGGAGTTGGCGGTACGGAGCGGGTTTCGCGTGGAAGTACTCGTTGCTCTTTCCCGCGATGTCGAAGACGGAGTCGACGACGTAGCCTTCGGCTCCGCTTCCGGAGAGGTAGGTGTCGTGCCCGGTTTCCTGGAGGAGGCGGACGAGCTTGAGCGTTGCGCGCAGCTTGTGCTCCTTGGGCGCTCCTGTGCTCGTGACCATGCCGTTTCGTCCATCCTTCAGATCAGCGTAGAGGCGCTCGATCGCTTCTGCACGTGGCAGGGCGATGTCGCCGTGCTCGGCGAGGTAGTCGACGACCGATCCGAGCTCTCCACGTACGGCATCGATGCCGTGCTCGTGCATGCGTGATTCGAGGTCGTCGAAACGGCTCGTATCATGGTCGATGCCATCCGAGCGGGTCATCGGCGTCGTGATGCCGAAGGCATCGACGAAGAGGTCGATGAAGGCGGTGTTCAGATCCGCGAGCGTCGAGTGCTCTGCGCGGTAGAGTGATTCCACCTCAGGGAAGAAGCGCTCGAAGTACGGCGCACTCTCGCGTCTGTCGCGTTCCGAACGGGACGTGCTCGAACGTAATTGACGATGACGCTCGAGCGTTGCGAGCGCGTCTCTATCAGAAGTGAGCGGTGAGAGGTCGCTGTTCCAGCCGTAGGCTTGGCGGATCTTGAGCAGATGCCCTTCGATCCAAGGAAGAGAGTCCTGCACAGCATCGTTCAGGATGCCGACCTCTGTGAACGGGGCGTTCCCCATCCGCTCATCGGTGGGGATGCGCATCTGCGTCCTGCCCTTCCAGCCTCCGATGCGCTGTTTGCTCTGGTAGTTCGTGCTCCGTTTCGGACCGATCGTCTCGTACGAGGTGAGGAGGAGGAACTCGTCAGCCGCACATGCCTTCTGCCAGAATCCCTGGTAGGGGAAGAGCTCGGGCTGGTGCGCACTTAGAACGCTCATCAATACGCACCCCTGTGTTCATCGTTGAAATTGATCGCATTCGGACTGAAGCCCTGCGCATACACCGTTCCTTGCGGATGCATAAGCATAATGGCACGATACACCTCGCTCAGGTCGGCCTTCGTACGTTCCCTCAGGCCAAGCGGGTCGTCGTGCGCGAACGAGTCGATAAGTGAATGGTCGTGGGCGCCGGACCAAACCGCATGTTGTTTGGGATACTTGGATCGGCCATCGGTTACGAATCGCGCGAGTTGTGCGTGAACAGGAGCGATGTCCGCTTGTGAAGCATAGTGTTTGAGCGCTCCTGCAGCCTCGAACGCCTTGCGTACATCCTTCGTCGTGATGTACCAGTGCACTCTGAAATCAGCATGATGTGTGGAGGGCGAACGCATTTCGAGCAGACTCGGACCGTTGCGCATGGCAACGCCAACAGCATCGTGGACCGCTCGATGATCCTGGTGCGTATCACGATCGGTATGGAAGATAACGAGCGTCGGATCGTAATCGGCGCGTATCGATTCGAGCGTGCCGATAACTTCGCGCTCGTACGATCGTAGATCACCATCAGGATAGTCGAAGAGCATGGCTGCATCGTATCCCATCACCTCGCTTGCAGTACGCCACTCGTCGATTCGTGCAAGCGCATCGCGCCCCCTTCCTGATGTGAGCGTTACCGAATAGACATCGTGCTGCGGCTGTGCTTTCAGG
>SKZL01000102.1 GCA_007127395.1 Balneolaceae bacterium | reverse complement strand
TGGTTGAGCGTAAAAAATATGGCCAGCCGAAAGCACGGAAGAGATTCCAGTTTTCCAAGCGATAAGTTTCGAGGTACAAGGTACAGGGCGCATGGTTCAGGTGGGAATTTTTTCCCGATCATACTGCTCTGTATAAAATCTGATCAAGGGATACTACATTTGCTGAAACTTGCAACTTGTACCCTGCCACCTGAACCCTGAAATACACATACACAGCGACCCGACGCCGGGTGTTCCGACTAACTTGTCGGGATTGGTTTTTGGGAACGACCTGTGTAGAGGATAAACTCAAACATACATATAAATACATGTCTAAATCAGCTTCAGTAGAAGAACTACTCAAATCGGGTGCACATTTTGGTCACCTGACACGCCGTTGGAATCCAAAGATGAAAGAATTCATCTTTATGAACAGAAACGGTATTCACATCATTGACCTCAAAAAAACAGAAGCCTATCTGAAGGAAGCGCTCAATGAGGTTAGCGAACTTGCCAGAGCCGGTAAGACCATACTTTTTGTCGGAACTAAAAAACAGGCTCAGGAAATTATTAAAACAGAGGCGATCCGCTGTGGAATGCCTTTTATTACCCACAGATGGCTGGGTGGTATGCTCACCAACTTCAGTACGGTCAGAAAGAGTATCTCCCGTATGGAAGAGATCGAGAAAATGAAACAGGATGGAACTTTTGGTGAAATCACCAAAAAAGAAGGTTTGATGCTCGATCGTGAAAGAGAAAAGCTTGAGCAGACCCTGGGTGGTATTGCAAATATGAACAGACTGCCGGGAGCGATCTTTGTTGTTGACACAATCAAGGAACACATCGCTATCAATGAAGCTGTAAAACTGAATATTCCGATTATTGCAATGGTTGACACCAACAGTGATCCTGATATTCCGGACTTTATCGTACCTGCAAATGATGATTCTGCACGTACCATTCAGTTGATTACATCTTTGGTTGCAGATGCTATCATTGAAGGTAATGCAGAACGTGAGGTAATGAAGGAAGAAGAACTTATGGAACAGGCAGCCGCTGAGGCAAAAGTGAAGCCGAAAGATTCAGAAGAGGAAAGTTCTGATGAAGCTGCAAAAGTAAAACGAAGAACCCGCAAAAGAAAAAAAGCGGACAGCACTGATAAAGCTCCGGAAAAGAGTGATGATAAAGTAGTAAAGGAAAAAGATGCATCCGGAGACAGTGAAGAGAAGAAAGCGGATAGCACTGATAAAGCTTCAAAAAAGAGTGATGATAAAGAAGTAAAAGAAGAAGCTGCATCCGGAGACAGTGAAGAAAACGAAGCGGATACTGATTCTGATAAAGAGTAAATCCGTAAAACTATAATTTTTTAAAACTTTGAAGAGATGAGTATAAGTGCAAAAGATGTCATGAAATTGCGTGAATCAACCGGAGCCGGTATGATGGACTGCAAGAAAGCTTTAACTGAGGCTGACGGTGATTTCGAAAAAGCTGTAGAAATTCTCAGAAAAAAAGGTCAACAGGTTTCTGAAAAACGTGCAGACAGAGAAGCTAATCAGGGATTGATTGTTGTAAAACTGAGTGATGACAAAAAGAAAGCTGCTGCCATTGAACTTAACTGTGAAACAGATTTCGTTGCCAGAAATGAGGATTTCCAGGCAAAAGCAGACGCTTTCCTCAACAGTGCCTTTGAAAATGAAACTGAATCCGTATCTGACCTGCTGAGTAAAGAGGTAGAGGGCATCACGATTGAAAAGCATCTGGATTCAATGGTGGGTAAAATCGGTGAAAAAATTGAGATCAGTAAAGTGGTTCTTGCTAAAACTGCCGGAACACTTGTTGAGTATATCCATCCGGGCAACCAGCTTGGTGTTCTTGTCGAATTTGACGGAGACCTGAATAACGATGATGCCGGGAAAGATGTGGCTATGCAGATTGCGGCCATGAATCCGATTGCAGTTATCAGGGATGAAGTTGATGCTTCTGTCGTTGAAAAAGAGCTTGAGATCGCTAAAGAGCAGCTTATCAATGAAGGCAAGCCTGCTGAGATTGCTGAGAAAGCAGCTCAGGGTAAATTGCGCAGATTCTATGAAGAGCGTGTATTGCTTGAGCAGAAGTTTGTGAAAGATAATGGTATCACTGTCAAAGAGTACCTGCAACAGCAGGACGCACCGCTGGTGAAATCTTTCCATCGTATTCAACTCGGTGAATCTTAAAAAAGCATATTAAAAAAAGCTGCCTTTTCAGGTGGCTTTTTTTTTGGCATGTAAACGGTTCAGACCGATACTAACAATTTTATTTTCATTTTCAGTTTCATCGATGTTCTGTTATTTTCGATGAGTGTCTACTTTCACCATAAACATGAGGTTCATTTGGCAAATCACTATAAACGCATTCTATTAAAACTGAGCGGTGAAGCTCTTCTCGGGGAACAAGGGCACGGTATCGATGCCAAAATGCTCTCTCTTTACGCCGATGAGATCAAAGAGGTTCAACAGACCGGTGTTGAAGTTTCTATTGTCATCGGCGGTGGTAATATATTCAGAGGTGTTGCCGGTGCTACGGAAGGCATGGATCGGGTTCAGGGCGATTATATGGGAATGCTCGCAACCATGATCAACAGCATGGCTCTACAGGATGCCCTCGAACGGAAGGGCGTACAAACCCGCCTCATGAGTGCCATCCGGATGGAAGAAGTGGCTGAACCGTTTATCCGGCGAAGAGCCATCAGACACCTGGAGAAAGGAAGAGCAATTATTTTCGGCGCAGGCACAGGCAACCCCTACTTCACGACAGATACTGCAGCATCTCTCAGAGCTATTGAGATTGAAGCAGACGTGATCTTGAAAGGGACTCGTGTTGACGGTATCTACGATTCGGATCCGGAAAAGAATAGCAGTGCCAAAAAGTTTGACACCATTTCAGGCGATAAAGTGCTGGACATGAGATTGAATGTCATGGACCTGACAGCATTCACACTTTGCCGCGATAATAAAACTCCGATTATTGTATTCAATATGAATAAGAAAGGAAATTTGATGAAAGTGGTCCAAAAAGAGGGTGATGTCGGTACGACTGTTATTTGGGATAAGGAGTAGTTTTATTAAATTAAGCTGATGAGAGTCACTTGATTCGGCACAATATGAGACAAACCGCTATCGCTCAGATCTCTATACGATGAAAGCCGAAATCAGAAACCCTAAATGTTTGAATTATGATACCTGAAGATCTACAAATCATCATTGATACAGCAGAGGAGAGTATGGCAGAAGCTGTACAATTTCTGAAGAATGAATTCACCAATATACGCGCCGGTAAGGCAAACCCATCCCTCTTAAATAGTATCAAAGTCGATTATTACGGCTCTCAAACACCCCTGAATCAGCTGGCTACTATCTCAGCTCCTGAACCGCGATTGCTGACGGTTCAACCGTACGATAAATCCTCATTGGCCGCTATCGAGAAAGCTATCATGGCATCACCGCTCGGCTTCAATCCAAGCAATGACGGTACATGGATCCGGATTCCGATACCCATGCTCTCTGAGGAACGACGAAAGGATCTGGTTAAAAATTCTAAAGAGATCTCCGAAAAAGCGCGTATCAGTGTTCG
>SKZL01000065.1 GCA_007127395.1 Balneolaceae bacterium | reverse complement strand
GAAATCCTCCATATTCGTTGATATTCACTCCGCCGTCACCATCCGCAAAGATGGTTCCGTTTGATCTTAGCTGATACTGTCTGAAGCTCAGCCCCATCTGCAGATCTATAAATGAAATTTCATTTTTGAAGTTATAGATCCCCTCTGTATGGAGAAACCTGGATTTATCATTGAAGAGAGCTCCTCTTGGGATCACATCATTCACAGCACGGTCAAAAGCAGCATCAAACTCAGGTGTTCCCGGCTGGAAACGCCCCTGGTCGGCAGCCTGACGTGCAGCCCCATGCAATAAATTGAGTGCATCCGGATTTGACAGAATCGCATTTACAGTCGCCGGATTAAATGTAGGGTTACCGCCTTGTGCCTGAGCAGCAGCCTGAATCAACCCACCGGCAAATGTAGCACCATAGAGGCCAAACCATTCATTGGTATTTCTATATTGATCATTGATGGAGAATCCGACAAAATCCGCTATGTATGAATCGCCCGAATCTTCGAATGTACCATATGCCCGAACCAGGAAATTATCCCCCTCAAATTCCAGTTTATGTTGAGCAATATTGAATTTATTGAGGCTGTACCTCTGAGCACCGCTATAAACCGATGTACCATAACCATAATTGAAGGAATAACTTGCCTCCAGATTGTCTGTAAGGCGGTAGTGCAAAGAAGTACCCAGTTTCAGGTTTTCAGCGTCATGATCCACCAAATGCTCCTCACGGTAACCGGTTCTGGCTACAGCCTGGTTGGGGAGTGCTGCCACATACTGCTCCGCTATCTGAACAGGCAGGCCAGTCACTTGTGCAGCAATACCTTGCGCAAGTTGATTCCTTAAATCCGGATTTAACCCCAGCAGTGCAATATTGAACGTTCCGTCATCTCCATAAAGATGAACGCCGTCATATGCGGGGTTGTTTGCCATACCGGCCGGTGTCAGATTACTATTCTTATCTGAATAATTAATACCTCTCCAGTCATTGGCTTGTGAATAACTGAAATTTACCTTGAATGCGAAACGGTCACCGATGGTATTCGCATACCGTAGAGATGTTTCATACATCGGTTGTGCACTATCCGGCTCTCCAAGAGCTCCATTACCATCAATATGGTTGAAAGCGGTCTGAACATGAACACTGAGCCCCGGATATCGATAGGGGTTTTTACTGTTTACCAACAAGATACCGTTGAACGCATTCGGTCCATATAGCGCGGATGAAGCACCCGGAATAAACTCCAGACTCTCTACATCCAGTACGGATGGACCATTCAGGTTACCGATTGGGAAGTTAAGGGCCGGAGCGGCAGTGTCCATACCATCAGTGAGCTGAACCATTCGGGTGTTCCCTGTTGAGTTGAAACCCCTTGCATTCACAATCTGAAAATTGATACTGCTGGTGGTCATATCCACCCCCTTTAAGTTCGCAAGTCCTTGATAATAACTGGATGCTGCTGTCTGATTGACCGCAATAATGTCCATTTTTTCAATCGAGACCGGTGCATCAAGTATACTCTCCTCCACTCTTGATGCCGATACAACAATATCTGAGCCCAGAATCATCTCCTCCCTGAGGCTAACTTCCAGTCCGGTTACTTCCTGTTCGGTAATCTCAACTCTTTGAGATGTGTATCCGATAATTGAAACAACAAGAGTCACAGGAGGGTTTGCATTTACACGCAGAGTAAACTCGCCTCTCGTGTTTGTGGCGACGCCAACAACAGTTCCCTGAACCACCACATTCACACCGGCAAGCCTCTCACCGGTTGTTGCATCAACCACAACACCCGATACAGTTATTCGTTCTTCATCATTAATTTCTGTGGAAACAGATGCAAACGATACACCCACACCAATCAAAGAAAAGATCATTAATAGTAGCAGAACTCTTGTGAGTCCGCCAGATGGTATTCGTTTTTTCATATGAGAGTCATTAGAGTTATGAATTAGACACAGAGCGATAAAAACGCATTTCAAGCGTTGCCTAAAATAAAGCTCATTTCTTTGGATACGCAAGCGCTTCCATAACAATTTCATAATAATTTCATAATAATGACCGCATCTTCCGGATAACGATCCTCAGATATGTTTAATAAACAAAAAGAAAGGTAATTTTTGAGGCAGTCCAATGAATACTATTTTTTCTCAAATCTGTTAAAACTATTGCGAAACAATGGACTGAGACGGTAAGATAAGCTCCGAAAAAAATGTCTCAACTGATCATCCTTGGAGTACAGATTCGATAATATCGCATGTTATAAATGCGGCTCAATCAGAGACCAGATATTACGAGCCACAATCTCATGCCCCTCTTCAGTGGGATGGATTCCGTCGGGCAGGTTCAGATCCGGGTCACCCGCCACACCTTCCAAAATAAATGGCATGAATATTACATCATTCTCATCGGCCAACTCTCTGTAAATGGATCTGAATGCAGTTGTATATGCTTCTCCCATATTTGGAGGAGCTTCCATACCCGTCAAAACCATGATCACATCCGGATAAGTCTCCCACACTCTATCCATAATTCCCTGAAGGTTTCGTTTGGTATCTGCGGGATCAATGCCTCTCAATCCGTCATTTCCGCCCAGTTCCAGAACAAAGATGTCCACCTTTTGTTGAAGAATCCAATCCACTCTTCTTACTCCACCTGCAGAGGTTTCACCGCTCAAACCTGCGTTTACAGCTCTGTAATTGTAACCTGATTGATCCAGTTTCTCCTGTATCAGCGCCGGAAAAGCATCGTATGAATCAATCCCATATCCTGCGGTGATACTGTCACCGAAAAAAAGGATGGTTTTACTCTCCTGAGCCATCGCTTGCGAGAAGAAAAGAGTAAAAATTAGTAAACAGAAAACCTTTAGCTTAACCATACGTACAAAATGTTCGATCTTTTAACGTTACTGTTTAAAGTGGAATGAAATATACAAACCAAACTGTTCATTCTAACATTCGCACGTTTATTGATGAAAGTCAATTGAACCAAAACCGCCAGGATCAATTATAAATGTTACTGTTTGTAGCGGAATGAATTAAACAACCTAAACTGTTCACTCTAACATCCGAGTGTTAAACGAACAGGACGGACTGAACGTACACGAAATTGTACGTAATCAGGTTACATATTGAACAAGAAACTACATACCCTATTTAATCAACACACTCTGAGTGAAAAGAGTTGTTGAATTCACTAGTTATTTGAATGATTATCATCGTGTTATGACCCATATATTGACTGCACAATCACTCACCAAAACGTTTAAAAGCGGCCAACATTCCCTCACGGTTCTCAATAATGTATCTTTTTCAATCGATACTGGAACTTCATGCGCTATTGTTGGCCCCTCCGGCAGCGGCAAAACAACACTTTTAGGCCTCTGTGCCGGCCTGGATAAACCGACATCCGGATCGGTTACGCTAAACGGTAACAAAATTTCTGAATTTACTGAGGATGAACTCTCAAAAATCAGAAATGAACAGATCGGTTTTGTATTTCAATCATTTCAGTTAATTCCAACCCTGACAGCTCTTGAAAATGTAATGGTTCCAATCGAATTGCGGGGACTCGCTTATAGGGATGTGGAGGAAAGAGCCCTGGAACTGCTCGAAAGTGTTGGGCTGTCTGACCGATCTCACCACTACCCAAATCAACTTTCGGGTGGTGAACAGCAGCGAGTGGGGCTTGCCAGAGCATTTATCCACAAACCGGGTATCCTCTTCGCAGATGAACCTACCGGCAACCTGGATGGGGAGACCGGAGCTCAAATAGAACAACTCCTCTTTGAGCTGAACCAAAAAGAGGGCACCACACTGGTGATCGTAACTCACGACAGAGAGCTTGCTGAGAAATGTGACCGGATGATCCAGTTAAAAAATGGTCACATCGAGGTCGATACCCTGTTGAAAGAGCGATCAGAAACACCTCAATTGGATAATGTATAATGAATTTTTTTCGTGAATTATTCTCCCCCTTTAGCTGGAAACTGGCTTTCCGTGATGCGAAACCGCAGTGGAAAACCCTCATGCTCTATACAACATCTGTAATTGCAGGTGTTGCCGCCCTGGTTGCGATTCTTTCATTTAGAAATGATGTCCTGCTCACTGTTGATGACCAATCCAGAGAGCTGTTGGGTGCTGATATTGAGCTCAGATCCACACAACCTTTCCCGGAACCCATTCTTGCTTTTATTGATTCAGTTGGAGGCAGCGATGCTATAGCGGTTGAATTCAACTCCATGGTCTTTTTCAAACAGAGCGGAGCCAACAGGCTATCTCAAATCAGGGCTATAGACGGACCTTTCCCTTTCTACGGAAGAATTACAACCGAACCGGCAGATGCCGCCCTGAGATATCAGGAGGACTCTTTTGCCCTGGTCGAACAGACAGCCATGAACCAGTTCAACGCATCTGTCGGAGATAGCATCAGGGTTGGTAATATCGACCTGGTTATCGGTGGTGCGTTAATTAATGTCCCCGGTGAAGCAGCCGCATTCTCATTGATAGGGCCACGTATCTACATCTCCAGAAATTTATTAGAGGGGACAGGCCTGCTTGACCGCGGCAGCAGGGTGACCTATAAACAGTACTTTGAGATCGATTCACCGGAAGAGGTTAGCGCTTTTGTAGATGGATTGCGTCCGCTGGCCAGGGAGAACAGAGTTCGTATCGAAACTGTCGAATCAAGAAAACAGGATTTTGAACAGATCGTCGACAATCTGACCAAATTCCTGGGACTGATCGGTTTCATCGCTCTGCTTCTTGGCGGTTTAGGTGTAGCAAGCGCTATATATGTCTATATCAAAAGAAAGACATCAATGGTAGCTACATTGCGATGTCTGGGGGCAACAAAAGAGACTATCCTGGCCACTTTTGCCATTCAAATTACTGTAGTTGGCCTGATCGGTGCACTTTTAGGCAGCGGACTGGGGATTTTCCTTCAACTTTATATTCCTACACTCTTTACAGACCTGCTCCCTTTTCAGATTGTTCAGGCAATATCTGTACAGGCCGTACTGCTCGGTCTTTTTACCGGGGCTTTGATCAGTATACTCTTTTCGATGATGCCACTCGCTGCAATCAGTACCATTTCTCCACTCCTTACATTGAGAAACAGCCATTTTTCTCCGGTATCGGCACTCTCAAAACGGGTGAAAGCAGTCACTGCACTGATCGCAGTTTCAGTCGTCATCACGATCGTCGGACTACTCACAGGCAGCTTTATTGCGGCAACACTTTTTACGATCTCACTCCTCTTTTTCATTTTTCTGCTCTGGATCGTTGCTGGATTTTTGATGGGCATCGTTAAAGGCCTGAGGCTCAAATCATTTTCTTACGAACTGCGCCAGGGCATGGCCAATCTTTTCAGGCCAAATAATCAAACATCCATGCTAGTCACAACTCTTGGGATGGGGATGTTACTGATCGGAACACTGTATCTCTCCCAGGATATGATATTACAGAGAATCGATCTTCAACTGGGTGATGAAACCCCGGATCTGGTCTTCTATGATATTCAGTCGGATCAAAATAGTGGCTTAATCAATACGATCGAAGAGAATGGCGGTTCAGTCTTACAAAATGTTCCGATTGTATCCATGAGACTATCTGAACGAAAGGGAGTTCCACTGCGTGATGTACGTGCCGATACCACACTGCAACTAAGTGGCTGGGCATTGACAAGAGAGTACAGGGTCACCTATCGGGAGTCTTTATCTGATGCAGAAACCATCATTGAGGGCGAATGGATTTCAGAGGCTGATGGACTAAGATCTGTGATACCAATCTCTGTATCACCTCAAATTATGGATGAGTTAGAGCTTGAACTTGGAGACAGCCTCGGTTTTGATGTTCAGGGTGTACCCATTCGAACCGTGATTGCAAGTATCAGAGAGGTTGATTTTCAACGGGCTGAACCCAATTTCTTCGTTCTATTTCCAAAAGGAGTACTGGAAGATGCCCCACAGTTTTATGCCGCAACGGTAAAAGCAGAAACCAACGAAAGCTCACTGGCCATACAGCAAGCGGTTGTATCTGAATTTCCAAATATCTCAGCGATAGATATCTCCGTGGCACTGCAAAGTGTGCGGGAATTTCTGGATAAAATTGCTCTTGCAGTACAGTTTATGGCACTCTTTAGCATATTTACAGGCTTTATTGTCCTGGCCAATTCGATCATGATCAGCAGAAGGCAAAGAACCAGGGAATCAGTCCTGTTGCGTACACTGGGTGCCAAAAAATCACAGATAGGGTCCATCCAGACCATCGAGTATGCACTGCTTGGGCTTCTGGCCAGCCTCACCGGCCTGATCCTGGCTGTTGTTGCTAGCTGGGGACTGGCAACATTCTACTTCGATCTTACTTTCATCCCGGATTTCCTCACCCTTTCTCTGATAACACTATTGATCATCATAACCGCAATCCTCATCGGATGGAGTGGCAGCCGACATATTTTCAGGCATTCGCCGCTCGAGATTTTGAGGCTGGAAACAAACTGATTATTTCCATGACCATAAACCAAAAAGTCTGGCTCATATCGGTAATCATCCTGATCGTCTGTGTCGTTATCGCAATTATCGTTTACTTGCGAACCGGGCATCTCTTTATCGCAATACTTCTTGCACCCCCTTTGATCCATTACGCACTAAAATACCGGAATAAAAAACTTTCAGACTAAGGGATATTTCAAAACCTGTTTCTTTGGCCGATCTATACTCCTGAATAAAAATATGTTATCACAGCCCGGCCTTTAAACACTATTCGAGTCATTCAGCTGAATTGGTTAATATTTAACATTTCCCTCTTACAAAGATCTGTTCTCCTAACTACTTTTAACGGCTAGACCTGAATTTGTGATAATTATACACTGGATTCTTTAATTTTACTGAAAATTTGAGCACATTATAGATAGAGATGATGCTTAATAATAATGGCTTTTAATCAAATCTGACATATCATGAAAATCCTGGTACCGATCGACTTTTCAGACAGAAGCAAAAAAGCCCTCGAAGTGGCTCAAAAATTCGCCGTGCTTATGGATGGCAAGGTAACTCCATACTATTCGCACCTTCCGATATCAGAACTCGATGAGCCGTACGCACTGGGTATGAGCACCAAAATGTATCAAAAATTTGATGATCTCGAGAAGACATTAATGGATAGAGTCCTTTCTATCAGTAAAAAACTTATTGAGGAGAATTATCTGGCTGAGCCGATCGTTCAGATGGGAAATGCGGCACAGGGTATCATCGATGCATCAGAGGAGTTTGACTGTGTGATTATGAGCAGCCATGGACGAACCGGCTTTTCACGGTTCCTGCTGGGATCGGTATCCGAAAAAGTACTTCGGCTTGCAAACAAGCCGGTCATGATTGTGGAGAATGATTCGGATGTGGACGACTTTCAGAAGCTGCTTGTTACAACTGATTTTTCCGAAAATTCAGCGGGAGCTTTTCCTATCGCTATCGATATTGCCAAAAAAACAGGAGCCACAATAGATCTGATCCACATTTTAAGTTTTGATCAGTTTGATGATGAAGAGAAGGATTTGTCGCTCAAAAAGATTCGTGAGGAGCGATTAAAAATTCTCAAAAAAGAGTACTTTCATGAAATATCTGATCAGGTAAATGCGAAGGTTATCGTTTCACAGGACTCACCCCATGAAGCGATTTACAACCATGTGAACAACAATGAATATAACCTGATCGTAATGGCAACAGTTGGCCGAACAGGAATTAACTATCTCATAATGGGAAGTACAACAGCAAATGTGGTGAGGCATGTTCGCACTGCTTTACTGAGTGTGAATCCAAAAGGAGTATCCTGACTCATCATTCTGACTCAGGGTACCATTCAAAAAAGCGACCCTGGTCGGAATTTCTGTTTGAGCCGTCTTTTCACTCTGCCATGGATATTATTAGAGCCACACTTTCACTCTGATTGTGTCTCTGTTGAGCCAAAAATTCACTGCTTCCGGATCTTTCTTAGAGCCTCACCTTCACTGTACCCAAAATATTCATACGGCCAACAGATCTGTTGATCTCTTCCGATCTGAAGCTAACCCCTGGAGGTGAATCCGGAAGTGCTGAATAGTTATACACAGCATAATCATAGAGCGCTGAATTCTCTTCCCAGGTTTCATATTGTGCTGCAAATTCAAGCCGGACATTATTGGTCACTGCGAACCCTGCTCCTGCCAGAAAAGAACTCCTGTGATCCGATCCGTTCAGAAATCTGCTTGGCCTGTAACCAAAGCCGGCTCTGAGAGTAAGTTCGTCCGAAAACTGATATTCTGAACCGATTCTTAAGTTCCATACCGATCGGTACGAATCACTGATAAAATCATTCTCCAACAGTTCACTGTCAAAAAGGTCACTTTCACTGAAATCAATGGCTGTATTTGAGAAGTCGATATACTCTGTGGACAGTGAAAAAGAGAATCCTGCAATATCATTGAGACCCAAGCCCAGTGTAACTCGTGAAGGATAGTTCACTTTGTATGAAAACTCACTATCCGTTGAAGCAGAAAATTCGACGTTGTTGTCAAAACGGGTCGTCAGATCGGCATCAAACGTCTCATCCACTTCAATGGTGGATCGAAATGTGTAACTTCCACCTACATTCAGGTTTTTATTTGCACGATACAGAAACCCTATACGTGCTCTAATGCCGGCATATCGACTTCTCAGACGGTCATCCAAAGAAACCCTGTCGATATCTGTATCCCCAAATCCATCACCACTGCTATCCAGAAAATCGGGAGAATCATACAGATTGTCTGAATCAAGCTCCAAAAACACCCGGTTGTAATTAAAACGGCCGGATAAAATCCCAAGACTGGCACCTACCATTAGGTTTTCCTGAAATTCAGTAGCAAAAAACATAGAATACTCGCCATTGTAACCGGTCTGGATAATTTCACCCTGCTGACGTATTCCCAGAAAATCTCCAAACGTATCAAAACCTATTCTGAAAATGGATTCATCCCAATCCTCAAATTCATCTCCATAATCGGTCGCATATGTATCAAATGCGATATCCTGATAAGGTGAGCCGGGGGCCTTGAATTTATCGGTGATCGAACTGTTGTTATTCAGAGCCCTGAAACTGACCGCCCTGTTGAAAACTGAGTTCTGGGTATAAGCAGCACCAATCACAAAACTGCCCTGAACGGTAGGAAATGAGTATAGAAATCCAAAATTGGATACGTTGTTCTGACGATCATCAACAGATCTGGATTGTCCGCGAAAAATCGCATCTTCTTCAATGCTTCTGAACGACATTCCAAACTCACCAAACCCCCTTTTGTGAAGCGCAAGACTGGCCGGATTATCGATAAAAGAACCCAAACCTGATTTGTAAGCCGTACCGGGCATAATCAGTGACACCGGGTCATTTGCAAAGCCCTGATCACCAAAAGTCACCGCCTGATTGCTGTATAGAAGCGCATTATTCGGGTTTTGTGCTGCAAGTTTACTGCTCCCTGTGATTAGCAGTATCAGTATGAGAATTTTCGTTAGTCTGAACATACCTCTCCTATATTCTGATTGTTTGTGGATAGATAAATAGTAAATATTTTGATTTCCCCGATGGTTCGAGGCAATTTCCGGGGGGAGAAAAGAACCGACTGCTTTTGGCCTGCATGAAGTCGCTCATTTATCTCCCACTGAGCAAAAATGTCAATTACCCGATCGGCTTCTGCTTCCGGACGATGATGATGTCCCCCTACTGCTTGAACTGCTTCGGGTGGTACTCACAGATGATCCGGACGATCTGTTTGTAGAAGAAGATCTGACTGTTGAACTTCTGGTAGACCTGTTGTTTACAGTACTTCTTGGTGCACTGGATCGTATCTGATTATGGGCCGATCTGACTTGTCTGTAAGTACTCCCACTGCTGCTACTCTCAATTCGATTGATCCACTGCTGCAGCGTGCTGGTTCTGGAATTTTGTGTTGTACCTCTGTTAACCGTTGTTTCCCGGGGCTGAACCACTCTGCTTCGAATAGACTCTACAGCTTGCTGCTGACTCGTCAATACTCTACCGGTTCCCACTCTTGAAGTCTGTGTATCAGAACTGCTGCTCAGGCTGCTTCGATTTACCGTTCCGGAGCTTCTATTGTTACTTGAACTGCTTCTGTTCACAGTACCGGTACTTCTGTTGCTACTTGAACTGCTTCTGTTCACGGTCCCGGTACTTCTGTTGTTGCTTGAACTGCTTCTATTTACAGTGCCGGTACTTCTGTTGTTGCTTGAACTGCTTCTGTTCACGGTCCCTGAGCTTCTGTTGTTACTTGAACTATTTCTGTTCACAGTCCCTGAGCTTCTGTTATTTCCGGAATTGTTTCGGTTTACTGTTCCTGATGAACCCCGATTGGTTGAAGTTCCACGGTTTACAGTTCCACTCGATCCGCGATTCGTAGAAGTCCCTCGGTTCACGTTACCGGAACTGCCCCTGTTGGTAGATGTACCTCTGTTTACTGTTCCTCTTGAAGTTCCACGATTAACAGCAGCGTTACGGTTGACCCTTTGAGTTCTGGCATCAGAACGCACATCAGATCGTGTTCTGGTAGCACTGTTGACCCTTGCATCTGTCCGGGTTGTGCGATTAACAGCCGTTCCCCTGGATGTAAGATGGGTATTTCGAGGTCCATAATTCCGTACAGCTCTTGTTGAGCTTGAACCGCTTAGATAGACATACCCAAAATAGGGTCTGTGGTATCCGTAGTATCCATAATATGGAGAGTAGAACGGATATCTGTAGTAACTATGTGAGTAGTATCCGGCATAAAAAGGTGAATGCCATGTATGCCAGTTATAGTGATAACCAAATGCAAAGTACCATCGTGATCTGAATGGCCTGTATGGACGGTAAAACGAGTAGTAAAACGGATTATAGTGATATCCGTATAAGTTGTAATTGACTACATGATGTCTGTAGTGTCTGTTGGCAGCCAGGTTCACACCATAATCAGCGTACCAGTCTCTGGTCTCATAGTCCATAAAATAGTAGCCTTCTGCATCGGTCCAGCCATCTTCATAGCCCAGTTCATAATCATCCTCACTGACGATCTCACCGGATCGCTCAGCCACGGCCTGCTGGCCGGACGCAGCTCTGTCGGCAGCAATTCGTTCGGCGGTTGATGGTCGATCGCTATAGGTTGTTTGCAGTTGCGTGTAGCATCCGGACATCAGAAATGCGACAGTTATCAGTAAAGTTGTGTGGAAACCGGCTATTGATCTCATCTTACCCTCCGGGCTTTGAGTTCTATCTTTAGATTCTGTAAGTAATATAACATCATTTTTATTAACGTTGTATCACATGACCATGTGATGTCTTGACATTGTTATATTTCACCTCGCAGAGACTTAGCAATTACCTCTGCCTTACTGTTTACGTGCAATTTCTTATAAATGTTCCTGATGTGCGCGCGAACAGTATCAATCGAGATGTCAAATCGATCTGCAATGAGTTTATAGCTCAAGCCATCAACCAGGCCGTTTACAATATCCTGTTCTCTTGCAGTGAGATCACTGTCCGGCCTGTTTTGCGGTTCAGGCTGTTTAAAGTGCTGTATCACTTTTCTTGCAATTTGTGGCGACATGGGAGCACCACCCTGAACCAGTGTCTCAATCGACTCTTTGATCTCAGGCAGAGATGTATGTTTCAGTAGGTATCCGGATGCACCGGCACAAAGTGAATCAAAAATCTTATGTGAATCGTGATAGATCGTAAGCATAATGATCTCTATCTCGGGATACTCCTTCTTGATGATACCGATTCCTTCAATTCCCGACATCCCAGGCAGCTGAATATCCATCAATAGTACATCAGGAGCTCTGTTTTTTTTCAAGTGTTCCAGCATCTCCTCCACAGAATCCATAGCCGTTTTACAGCTCATCTCCTCCTGCATATCCAGAAATTTCTGAATCAGGTTTCTGATTTTAACGTTGTCCTCTACGATGCCTATATCAATCATCATCTGCCTCTTTTTAATTAAAACTATTTTATGGATCCGGTAGCCTTCACTGTAAAACCGTCAGTAATTGCTATATCAACAACTGAACCGATTCTTTCTGCTCTCATCCGGATATTCCGCAGGCCCTGCCCCGATTTCCGGTCACGTTTAATCATAGTACCGTTATCACTAATCTTCAGTTCGTACGTTTTTCCTGAAAATGAGAATGTGATCTCCAGTTTGTCTGCGTCAGAATGTTTTACAACATTGTTCACAGACTCTTTGAAAATCAGGTAGATATTCTCTTTAACGTCGACCGGAAGCTTTTCATGCATTCTAAGATTATCAAAATTGTATTGCACATCCACATTTCCATGTACAAATATCTGATTTACATAGTCCTGCATCCGGTCTGTCAGATCACCCGCCGTATCATTTCGCGAATCTATAGACCAGACAATATCATCCAGGCTGGATACGATCCTGCGACTCTGTTCACCCAACTGTTTGAGCGTCGATCTCATCTCATCATCCAGGTTTCCGGCTTGCAAAAAGTCGGTTTGCAATGCAAGTTCTGTAAGTGATGACCCCACATCATCATGCAGGTCACTGGCTATCTGAACACGCATTCTCTCAATATCAACCTGCTTTCGAACCCTGAAGTAACGCAGATAGAAGAGGAGCAATCCGGTGATAACCAGCATAATCAACACAATAAACCACCATTGAAAATAGTAAGGCTGCAAAATCCTGAACGAAAAATCGGCACTATTTATACTTCTGACCCCATCGGCATTGTAGGCTCTCAATTCAAAATCATAACTGCCCGGCGGAATGGATGGATACCGTATTGTTCTCTCCCCTGTAAGCTGCCACTCTTCGTCATAACCTTTCAGGCGATATTCATACATAATCTGGTCGGGAGCTTCATATGCCAGACCTGTAAAGACAAACTCCAGAAAATTCTGATCGTTTGGAAGAAGGTGGTGTCGGTTCGGATCAATCTCATTTCCGTTGATGAAAATGCCTTCAAATTCAATGCCCGGAGGTGATTTACCTTCAGGAGCCCTGTCCGGATAAAACTGGCT
>SKZL01000304.1 GCA_007127395.1 Balneolaceae bacterium | reverse complement strand
AATCGATTCAATGGTTAGGAAGCATGATCCGGATCATTGATCAAACACGTTTGCCCGATGAGGAAATTTACATAGACCTGCATTCTCCGGAAGAGGTATGGGATGCTATACGCAAACTTAAGGTCAGGGGAGCCCCTGCTATTGGGATTACAGGGGCCTACGGATTTTATCTTGGAATCAAGGATGAAAAGTTTGCTGATGTTGAATCCGTGATTAAAAAATCTCATCAGATTGCCAAATATCTTAACTCTTCAAGGCCTACAGCTGTAAATCTCAACTGGGCTTTGGAAAGATTGATTCGACTATTGCCCGAAAGTGATGAAACAGTGAATAGTGACGATCTGAAAAAGAATATTCTGAGCGAGGCCATAGCAATACATGAAGAAGATCGAAAACTTTGCAAATTAATTGGGGAGAACGGTCTTGATATCGTTCCTGAAAATGCAAGGATACTGACCCATTGCAATACCGGCAGTTTGGCTACAGCGCAATATGGCACTGCATTTTCCGTGATTTATCACGCTTATCAAGAAGGAAAACTAAAAAAAGTATGGGTAGATGAAACCAGGCCTCTGCTTCAGGGCTCTCGCTTAACATCCTGGGAATTGATGAAAGCCGGCATTCCATTTACACTGAATATAGATTCTGCAGCCGCCTCTCTCATGCAAAGTGGTGAAGTTGATCTGGTCATTACCGGGGCCGACAGAATTACCGCAAATGGTGATACAGCCAACAAGATCGGAACATATTCATTAGCTGTATTGGCGAATGCTCATAAGATTCCATTCTACATTGCAGCCCCCTACTCTACCATTGATTTGAAACTTGAACATGGAGATGACATTGAGATAGAACAGCGATCTTCACATGAGGTAACATCTTTCGGAGAGCGGATAACCGCGCCGGATTCAATTGAAGTCTATAACCCTGCTTTTGATGTCACCCCTCACCATCTTATAACGGCCATCATAACTGAAAAAGGGATCATTAAACCTGATTACAGAATAAACCTGAAAAAAGTGTTCTCCTGATCTTTTTCTGCTCGCCCTGATGTATAACACCGGATTATAAAAGAAACTCCCTCCAAATCAAGGAACAGTAATGAGTAGATATCAGATCACACTTGGTTCAGCTCAAGATTTTGTAATTTGAGGGCTTCAGTAAGATTCTCAAGCCCCAACCCTTCCCGGGTCAATACGGGAACATCATCCGTAAGGTCCACCACTGTAGTCGGCTCCGAAGAGAGCTCTTCCAGATCATCCACAATGACATCCACCACCTTATCAAACCTGCTCAGGTACATGGCTCTGTCTCCATCCTCCGGGCTGCCATACTCTACATCCGGCATCTTTCCTGTTATAGCCAGTATGGGCCTTCCCAATTCATGGATCAGCTCGAGACAAATTTCATTATCCGGTACGCGGATACCAACTGTCCTCTTCTTAGGATGAGTCAGAAGCCTTGGAACTTCCCTTGTTGCGGGCAAAATGAATGTATATGGACCGGGTATCAGTTTTTTAATCAATTTAAAGTTACGGTCAGATAGATGTGCAAAAGTTGCTGTATGTTCGAGACTGTGACACATAACCGTCAAGTGTGATTTTTTTCCAATTTGCCTGATCTGCCGGATCTTCTCAATCCCTTTTTTGTTTTTATAATCACAAACCAATGCATACTGACTATCAGTAGGTATCAACCCCACGGCACCCTGAAGAAGTTCATCAGTCAGTTCAAATATTCCTTTTTTGTGCGGTGATATTCGGTTTAGTTTTATTCTTTTTGCCATATCCGGATCTGATTTTAATTAACCCTCTTTACATTTCTTATGATCACTCCAACTCAAAACTGGTGATTTTGCAAAACCTGAATGCGACACCATCTCAACTTTCCCCGATACATTCGCTCTATAAAAAGTTATGCAACAGAGACAGTTTTTGTTATCTGGAAAGTCACAGTACTTCTCTGTTTAATAAAACCTCCATATAGTTAAGATCACAAAATTTCAGATGATCTTTTTAATCATTTTCAAACAACCTTTTTCTAATAATTTAAACATAGATCCGGCCACAATTCATTCCTTAACTAATAGTGATACTTGGTTAATTTAGCCTCATAAAAGAATTATGGTGCATTCTATTCTGAATCATATCAACATTTTATTAGTTTATATCTATATAAAGAGAACTAATACTTATAAATAACACAGGAGATTTATGAATTCAAAAAGTAAAGCCTGGTGGCTCGGGCATTCCGCTTTCAGACTTGAGTCACCATCAGGCAAAGTTATCTATATCGACCCTTTCTTGACTGATAATCCCAAAACTCCGGACAATCTCCGCCATCCGGATGATGTTGATTACATCCTGCTTACTCATGGGCATGAAGATCATGTCGGTGATACACTTGATATTGCGGAGAGAACCGGATGTCAGGTTCTGGCACAGGTTGAGCTCTCTCATCTGTTGAAAAAACATGGGCTGAAAGATGATCAGGCAATTGAGTATAACAAAGGCGGTACCGTTCATTTTGATGATTTTTCCGTCACTCTCGTTAATGCCTGCCACAGTTCATCATTTGGTGGTGAATATGCCGGCGAAGCCGGCGGACTCGTGGTCTCTTTTGAAGATGATATCTGTTTTTATCATATGGGCGACACAAATATCTTTAGCGACCTTGAACTCTATGGAGAACTTTATGAGCCGCATGTGATCGCAATTCCAATTGGTGACCATTACACAATGGGCCCACAGGAAGCAGCCATGTGTTGTGAAATGCTTGGAGCCGAAATTGCCGTTCCAATTCATTACGGTACATTTCCGGTCCTGACAGGCACGCCGGAAGAGTTCCGGGAGTTTACCAAAGAGTACGCAGAGACTAAAGTTGTGATTCCAAAACCCGGTGATCAATTTCTTGGAAACTGAACCGGTTTGATCTTGAATAACGGAGGCCTAAACTGAAGACTCCGGCTCATTTACGAACTAAAGTGTAACCGGGATAAAATGAATCTTACTGTTGATTCAAATTATCCCGAAACCACACTGACGAGCTACAATACGCCGATGAAATCGTTCTTTTGACTTTATTCAGACGTAAGCATTCAGTATGAAAAAGATCACAACTCCGGTTATAGATACATAGAGCCAGATTGGAAACGTCCACATTGAGACTTTTCTATGTGTTTTAAACTTGCCGGCAAAAGCGAAATAGTAGCTGGTAAGAACCAATGGAACTACTGTTGCCGAAAGTATTATATGTGTAATCAGTATGAAAAAATAGACAGGCCTGATCCATCCTTCCCCCGGGAAAGGTGTATGGCCGACGAAATTGTGGTATAGTAGATAACTGACTAAAGAGAGAGTTGCTGTGATAAAAGCGGTCATCATCAATTTCATATGCCTCAAATATTTTTTCTGCCTGATCGCAACATATCCAAGGATGATCAGTACCGTACTGATACTGTTCAGGAAAGCATTTAATGCCGGCAGCTGGGTTACCCAATCTTCTGTTGAGCCGGCTGCTTCCCGAAAGTAGAGCAGGTAGATCAGGAACAGAAATGCCAATCCGCTCACCAATAAAATTGTTATCAATGCTT
>SKZL01000236.1 GCA_007127395.1 Balneolaceae bacterium | reverse complement strand
CCGATGAGTGGCTTGATGCCGGGTTGAGCAGCTGGCATGATGACCGAAAATTACTGGAGTCCAGCATCCGGGTACCATACTTGCCGGGTGACCCTCTGACGTTTGATGATCAGTTTTTTGAAAGATCCATTGAGGGTCAATTTGAACTTTTAGAATCGAATCTCTCTTACTGGCTCTCATTTTTGCCGGAAGGTGGGCCGGAGCAAACGGAGGGCATTTTGTCAATAAATCTGGATCTTTCAGGAATAGCAGGGTCCCCGGAACTAACGGGAAATCTGAATCTGAATGATGGCATTTTATCAGGGGTGCGGATCGATCGTTTGGGAGTGAACCTCGACTATCAGCATGCAGAAGGTGTTACTCTTTTGAATGGGCATATTATAAAGGATCAGCGACAAATTCTGGATTTTGATACAAATCTGCCGTTTATGGTGGATTTGAGGCAGGCTGAAATCATCCTTCCATCAGACGAAGATGAGATATTTGCTACCCTGAAAACCAATGATTTTGATCTTGCTATCTTTAATAATTATCTGGATCCGGATCGTTTCAGAAATGTCGCCGGAAGATTGGAGGGGGATCTGGAAATTTCGGGAGAGTTTGCTGAATTGAAGATGGATGGAACTATGAACCTTACCCGAGGAGCTATAAGGATTGTTCCTGCAGGGATAAATCTTACAGAAATTCGGTCTACAGTAATTTTTGAACCCGAAAAGATGAACCTGCAAGAATTTAGAATGAGGAGCGGTCCGGGTACATTTCGGGCAAGCGGCGATCTGGATCTTGAGAATCTGAAACCGGGCAACATGAATATCGAGTTGGAAGCTAATCAGTTCCGGGTTGCCAATACTTCAGATTTCAGTGCGATTGTGAACTCAAGCGCCAGGATATCGGGAGATACTGAAAATCCCGTTTTGAGCGGCAGCCTTACATTTTTAAATGGGTTTTTAAACCTTCAGAATTTTGGAGAAAGATCTGTTGAAACCGTGGTGCTTGATGAGGAAGAGGAAGAGGAACCGTTTGAGTTTTTTGAAAATTTGTCAATGGAGATGGATATCAACTTTAGCCGCCAGTTTTTGTTGAGAAACCGACAGTATCTGGATATGGAAATTGAACTGGGTGGACAAGTGGACCTGCTCAAACAGAAAAATGAGGATATTCAAATATTTGGCACATTGCAAGGAGTTCAGGGCTATGCAAGGCCACTGGGTAAAAACTTTGAACTGGAAGAAGCCATACTATCCTTTTCGGGTCCGATGGAGAACCCTGAACTGAATATTGTGACAAAATACGAGCCTCCACAAGCGGTAATGGTTACCATCTATTACATTATTGATGGCACTTTGCAAGATCCGCAATTCCGGTTCAACAGCACTCCCGAACTTGAACTTCAGGATATCATCAGTTATACCCTATTTGGAAAACCATTTTATGAACTGGAGTCATGGGAGCAGGTTGTGGCCGGATCCGGCAGCAGTCCATCAGCAGCAGACTTTGCACTGGATGTGCTGCTAGACCGTGTCGAAATGATTGCTTCCCAAAGGCTTGGAATCGATGTGGTTCAGATCGACAATACCCGGTCAGGATCCAGTAATACCACATCGATTAAAACAGGATGGTATCTGAATCGTAGAACCTTTTTTGCAATATTGAATGAAGTTGGCGGCAGCAGGCCAAAAACACTATTTTTAATCGAGTACCTTTTAACAGAAAATCTGGAGCTCATTATCATGCAGGGCGATGACTCCAGAGAAGGGATTGACATAAGATGGAGAAAAGATTATTAGGAGGATTTGAAAAACCCTGAAACACTTCGATATTGGCAAAATTTATTCAAATAGTAATCATCATACTGATATTGGGACTTTCTATTCATTGGCTCAAGGGGGAAGAGTCCGGAAGCGATGCGTCGGCCCTCCCTCCTTGTCATGAACCTTTAACTTTCGTGGTTGGTAATATTGATGAACGTTTTTCAATCTCAAGGAATGAGCTGATCGATGTGATTGAACACGTCACTGCTGTGTGGTCTGATGTTGTTGGGGTACCCGCTGCAGCCTATGCTTCCGATGGTGAGATCTCCGTACATCTGGTATATGATGAGCAACAACAACTTACCGACCAGGAAAGCGAATTTAGCAGTAGAATAAGAGAGAGGGAAACCTACATAAATGAACTGGAGCACAACTACAATGGGATGCTGGGGCAGTATAATGATCGTATTGCAACCTATCAAAATGAGTCGCAACTATTGCAAAGCAGAATCGATGAGCTTAATGAGTGGGTTAGTGAAAGAAATCAGCAAGGTGGGTTTAATGAATCGCAATTACAGGATTTTGAAAAGAGGCGGAAAGAGATAGACCATGAAAGTTTGCAGATGAACCGTGAAGCTATGTTAATTTCACAATTTACGGACGAGATCAACAGACAAATGGATCTGTTGAACCGGGAGATTAATCACAAAAATGAACTCATCAAAGAGTATAATGACCGTTTTTCAGGAACACGAAGGTTCACCCAGGGAACTTATGAGTGGCAGGGTAACAGAAAGTGGATCAACATTTATCAATTTGCCAATATAGCTGAATTGGAGTTGGTTGTGGCTCATGAAATGGGTCATGCTTTGGGACTTGATCACGTAGAAAACCCTGAATCCGTCATGCATCATCTAATGGGGGGACAGCAGAGAGGGGGCCTCATTTTGAGCGAAGAAGATCGTCGTGCCTTGAGGGATCGATGTGGACTATGAAAAAATGAGTTGAATAGTTGCAAATCTTCAGTAAGGAGTTTTATACTAAATCAGTTTTTAAATATTACTATCAAAAAAAGTTCAATTATGATAACTAAAGATGAAGTGTTAAAAGCTCAGAAAAAGTGGGCAGAGGCATTAATTGAGATCGGTAAACTGAAAGATAAACGAGAGAGTTGTATATCGGTTACCTCAGAAGCTATTGATCGTCTGTATGCGTTTGATATTTGTGATGTACTTTTTAAACCAACAAGGGCTACAGATGTCCAATTCAGAAACAGCAAGGAGAGTGCACTCTCCTATTTCATCGGAGGCAATAAGGAGTTCCCGGAGGATACAGGTTTTGCACTTCAGCCATGGGAAAAGGTGGAATTTGACAATGCAGGCGGGATTCTGCTCTACGAAAAGACAGCAGTTGCAATGGGTAACTACTTTTTTACAGAGTCCGGAACAGGTGCGGTTAAAAAAGTTGAATACACATTCGGTTATGTGAAAGCACCGGATGGAAACCTGAAGATCAATCTTCACCATTCATCCGTTCCGTTTTCACCAACGTTATAAATTTTATGAGCCTATCGGATTATGGATACAACAATCCGGTAAAGAAGATACTTTCGCTCATTATCGGCTCGTGAAGAAGTGTAAGTTTCTAGCGAGACTAAAATATTTTATTCGATCTTGCCTGACAGATCCATCTCAAATGGCTGAAAATGAAGTGCCGGATCATTTGCCGAAAATCATCTTTTAAACTCAGGTTATTTGCTGAGATACAGATTCTTAAACTCGTACGGTTTTCGGAAGTGTTCATCATTGAAATCATCCATAAAGTAGATACTTTCACCGGTTGATT
>SKZL01000195.1 GCA_007127395.1 Balneolaceae bacterium | reverse complement strand
CATTTGCCAAGAATCCGGCTTATTTCGATCCTGCAAACATTGTAGAACTGGCCGTCGAAGGAGGTTGTAATGCAGTTGCATCCACATTCGGTGTATTGGGTTCTGTAGCAAGAAAATATGCTCACAAAATTCCATTTTTGGTAAAAATTAATCACAATGAGCTTCTGACATATCCGAATAAATTTGATCAAATCATGTTCGGATCTATTCAAAAAGCTTATGATATGGGAGCTGCTGCAGTAGGAGCAACGATCTATTTCGGTTCAGACGAATCATCCAGACAAATTGTTGAAGTAGCAGAAGCTTTTGACTACGCCCATGAACTGGGTATGGCCACAGTATTATGGTGCTACACCAGAAATAATGCATTTAAAGTTGACGGTGTGGATTATCATGCATCAGCTGACCTGACAGGTCAGGCCAATCACTTGGGTGTAACCATAGGTGCGGATATTGTGAAGCAGAAATTACCGGAAAATAACGGTGGTTATCTGGCACTCAATACCGGCAGCTCAAGTTATGGCAAACTGGATCAGCGTATTTATGATGAATTGACATCTGAGAGTCTGATTGACCTGACCCGCTATCAGGTAGCCAATGGCTACATGGGACGTGCAGGATTGATCAATTCAGGTGGCGCATCCGGTTCAGATGACTTTGCCGATGCTGTAAAAACAGCCGTGATCAACAAGAGAGCCGGCGGTATGGGACTTATCAGCGGGCGTAAAGCATTCCAGCGACCAATGGAAGAGGGTGTAAAACTCCTTAACTACATTCAAGACGTATATCTCAATGAAGACATAACCATTGCCTGATCTCCTGTCTTTGGTAAAGCCATACCGGTATGGTTCCGGTATGGCTTTTTTTTTGTTGTCCTGAACCCATAACTATTGTAATATTTGCACTGTAATTGCAAAAAAACGAAAAAAATAGCACTTCATCAGGGCCGCTGATATCATTTAAATACATGGCAATCTCAATATTGCTGAGTTTGCTTAGTATGGGTGTTGTAATCTATTTAACCTATACCCCCGGTATACTGGAACACCTGAAGCCGAAAAGGCTTCCCGGTTTGGTTCTGGCCATTTTTGTAACACTGCTGAAAGTCTACTTTTCTGCCGCAAAAATCCGTTTTTTGGCTGATAAAATGATCAGTAAAATGGCTTCTATTCGTTTAGCTTTAACCTGGGATTTTGCTTCAGCTATTACCCCTTCAACAATTGGCGGTGCTCCTGTGGCAATGTATGCCATGACCCGAGAGGGGATCAAATTTGGAAAATCCTCGGCTATTGTACTCTATGGAGTGATGTTGGATCAGTTTTGGTATGCACTTGCAGTTCCCATTTTATTGATTACCGGGATTTGGTTTCAGGTGATTCCAACTGAGATTGGATTGGTCGGAAACGTAACGATGATGTTCATTTATGCAGGTTTATTAACCTATGGTGCGCTTTTAGCCTATGGCCTGTTGATAAACCCCGCGTCTCTTAAACATATTCTGAAAATTGTATTTAGCTGGCCATTTCTCAGAAAATATGCTGACAAAGTGAATAAAGAAGCCGAACATCTGGAAGAGTATTCAATTCGACTCCGGGAAAAACCTTTCAGTTTTGTTTTTAAAGCCTTTGCATTGTCAACACTTAGCTGGTTATGCAGGATCGCTATTCCGGTCATCGTTATTCTGAGCCTTTTGCCGGGTGATGAGATATTACTGGTACTGCGTAGTCTTGCGATGAACCTTGCATTTCTTGTGATCCCGACACCGGGAGGTTCAGGTGGTGTGGAGGGACTGTTTGCGGTGTTTCTTGGCCCTCTGATAGAAAGGACAGCATTTATCGGTTTGGCCGTTTTTGTATGGAGAATAATTACCTATTATATCAGTATTGGACTGGGGATTTTTGCAATGTTCTGGTACGTGAATGAAACAGTTTCAGATAAGCTGGAAGAGATCAACGAATAAACTGTCAGGAGCGCTTTTGGCCAAACAAAAAATTTTATTCGAATGTGAGAATTGTGGTTATATCTCGCCAAAATGGATGGGTAGCTGCCCATCCTGTAGTGAGTGGAATACTTTTGCAGAGACTGTTGAAAAGAAAAAGGAGAGCAAAAAGCACAAAGTTGATATCTCAAAAACCGAACAGAGAGATATCGTTCGGCTTTCTGATGTGCGTACGGCCGCATTGGAACGAAAATCATCCAATCTGCAGGAGTTTGATCGCGTATTGGGAGGTGGCTTTATAGAGGGCTCATTTCTGCTTCTTGGCGGTGATCCGGGTATCGGTAAAAGCACCCTGATGATTCAGGTAGCTGAGAGATGTCCGAATATGAAAATATTCTATGTGGCCGGAGAAGAATCGGCCTCTCAAATTAAGCAGAGAGCTTTAAGAATTGGCCTCAAAGGTGATAATCTGCATATCGGATCTGTCACAGAAGTGAGGAGTGTGATTGAGAGTGCAAGAAGGCTTAAACCCGATCTTTTAATTATCGATTCGATACAGACAATGTACAGCGACGATTTATCGAGCCTGCCGGGTAGTGTTCAACAGGTTCGTGAGTGCTCTGCCATGCTTCAGCAGATCGCAAAGAAAGAGGATCTGACCACAATCATGATTGGGCATGTCACAAAAGAGGGTGATATTGCAGGTCCGCGAATCCTGGAACATATGGTAGATACCGTACTTCAGTTTGAAGGGGATAAAAATCACTTTTACCGGTTACTTCGTTGCGTGAAAAATCGTTTTGGCCCCGCTCAGGAGGTAGGAGTTTTCGAAATGAAAGGAAATGGATTACAAGAGGTGCTAAACCCATCACAACTCTTTTTGTCCGATTCAGGTCACAGGGTCAGTGGCAACGCCATTACTTGTGTGATGGAGGGATCCAGGCCTATCCTGGCTGAAGTACAGGCGCTTGTATCACCCAGTAATTATGGTACTCCGCAAAGAACTGCCAGTGGATTTGACCAGCGCAGGTTATCCCTGTTGATTGCAGTACTTGAAAAAAGGGCAGGTTTACAGTTTACAGGCCAGGATGTCTATCTGAATATTGCAGGTGGCCTTAAAATATCAGATCCGGCAGCCGACCTCGCTATTGTAGCTGCACTTGCATCCAGTTTACAGGATAGAGAGACCCCTGCAGATACACTTTACGTAGGTGAAGTTGGACTGGGTGGCGAGATTAGAAAAGTAGCTTTCCCCGAGCAGCGAGTCAGAGAAGCAGAAAAGATGGGTCTTGACAATGTTGTGATGCCTAAAACTGAACCAATGGCATCCATAAAGAGAATTAAACTTAAAAATGCAGCCCGAATTTCGGATCTGTTCAGATAAAAAACTGAGCAGATCAACTGAAATTGAACTGATTTTAGTAATTATCTCTTTGTCGCCTTCTCTCTTCGCGAACACTCTTCTTCATCGCTTCTCTTTTCTCTTCAGATGGCTTCACATACTGCTGACGCTCTTTATACTCATTCAGTACACGTGAACGTGTGATCATCTTCTTAAAGCGATTAATTGCGCGATCGATACTTTCGTTGTCTTTTACGTTTACTCCTATCATATTTGGAATCTTATTTTGATTTTTTTGAAGACTCGTAATATAAAAAGAGTTTTATGAAAAAAATAGCAAACCGGGTAAAAAAAATCGGGGATTGACTGAATGAAATGGCTATTTTTGGAATCAATATCTAATAATGACTCGTTTATCTGTCAGATGCCGGTACATTCGATTGAAACCGGCCTTGAAATTAAAATTTAGATCATCAGGTTTTTATGATTGGGAATTATTTCAAAACACTGAAACTTCTAATGGTTCAGCCAGAATCCGTCATAGATTCTTTTATCCAAAATAAGGAGACGGGTTATCTGCATCCCTTTCTGTTTACTATTGCCGGGGTAGTTATTCTGATTATTTTGAATACGGTTCTTGTCTCTTATCCGGGTGTGTCGCCGATTACTGTTCCCATCGATCAGCCCGTTCAGGCCGAGCAAGTTGCAGAGTGGATTCAGGTTGTAACCATTCGATTATCTACTCAATTTTTCCCTTTGATGCTTTATCTGTTGATCCCACTATTATCGATCTCCGGGTTGTTCTTCTTTCGGAATGAATCTGAGGGATTCTATTCTCAACTCATCTTGAACAGCTACGCTGCCGGTGCATCAATGCCGGTTTTATTGGCAGCTATTCCCGCATGGATTTTTCTGGATATCCCGATGAGCGATCCCTTTATGAACACAACCCTTCCTGCAATTCTTGTTTCGGTTATCATTTTGTGGATCTATAAGAACTATTTTAAGGTTCCGGGCTTTATAGGATTGATCAAGAAGGCATCAACCCTTATCACCGGTTATCTGCTTTTTATGCTTTTGAAAGGATTTATTGGAGGGGTCGCCGGATACACACTGTTTGCACTCAACAGAATTCGTGAGTTATCCGGGGCTTAAACTCTGTTTAGCAGAAATTTTTTTGGCAGTTCAAACCCGAGTGCTCCAATACCAAAAAGTGCGTAATCATACCTGGCCGGATCCTCCGGATTTAGGATTTTCAGGGTTTCTGTCAACTCATTAACTGTTTTCCAATCGTTTGTTCTGCGTGAGATCAAACCATATTTCCGTGCCTGTCGAGCAACATGTACATCAAATGGAATCAAAAGTTCAGAGGGTTTCATAAAATTCCAAAGTCCGATATCAACCGGGCTCTTTTTTCGAATGACCCATCTCAAAAACATATAGAGCCGTTTACATGTACTGCCTTTTTCAGGGTTGGAGATATGTTTTAATGTCCGGCTTTCAAGCTCATTGCTTTGGGTGAAAAATTCCTCCTGAAAATGAGAGAGAAAAGGCCGGCCGGATTCGCCCCCCTGACGGTAACACATTTCCCAAAAATCTTCCAGATCTTCAAACTTTAAATAGATCTCTTTCAGAGCAGATATTACTCCATGGATGTCGTAAGGTTTAAAGGTTCTATGCTTGAATCCATTCAAAACGGAATATTGTCGCTGATCATAGTTTTGAACAAATTCAAAAGGGGAGTAGTCCATTCTATTTAAAAGATCGCCAACTTTTGCAATCACTATATCACGGCGTCCCCATGCCATCATTGCCGCAAGAAAACCTGCAATTTCAATATCTTTTTTTTCGGAAAAAGCGTGCATAAACTGAACCGGATCGGATTCAATATAGCCCGGTTCCTCGACTTGGTCATTGATGTGATCAAGATAGGGTTTCAGTTCGTGCAAGCCTTCCAAGGTTCTTTTACGAAGTGGGCGAACGCTCATGATTTTTCCAGATATTGACTAAAATCCACATTTTTCATCGATTTAAGCTCATCTATAATCGATTTGTTTGCTTTTGGAAATGGATAACGATCAATCTCTTCAAGCGATACCCATTCAATGCATTCACTGCTGATAGGCTTAGGAGTTCCATTTCGAATCGTACACCAAAATGCGTGCATAGTAATTTTAAAATGAGAATATGCATGTTTAAGCTGTTTCATCTTACCGAACACTTCTACTTCGATTCCAAGTTCTTCTTTCAGCTCTCTCGCAACCGTATCCCTGAGTGATTCTTGGGGTTCTTTTTTCCCGCCCGGAAACTCCCAAAGACCTCCCAGCATTCCATTGTCAGGCCTGAGTGCGATCAAAAGTTCACCTTTTGAATTCAAAATCAGGCCGACTGCTATTTCATAGTGAGGTACTTGTTTGGCCGGTGATTTATAAGGGATACTGTCTGTTTGAGCCGTTTTGTAAGCCATACACTCGATAGAAAGGGGGCAACTGTTGCATTCAGGTTGAGTCGGTTTACAGACCGTAGCTCCAAGTTCCATAAGAGCCTGGTTAAAATCACCGGGATTATCCGCAGGGATCAGCTCGTCGGCAAGTTGCTGAATCCGGTTTTTGGTGCTTTGATTACGGATATCATCAGATATACCAAAATAGCGGCTCAGAACTCGCAGAACATTTCCATCAACGACCGCAAACTTTTTCCTGAAAGCAATACTCAAAACTGCCGAAGCAGTGTATGGACCCACTCCTTTAAGGCGAATGATCTCATCATATTCAGATGGGATCCGGCCGTTAAAGTGATTCACTATCTCATTGGCAGCATGATATAGATTTCTGCAACGGCTGTAGTAACCGAGTCCTTCCCAAAGCTTGAGTACTTCTTGTCGATCGGCTCCGGCAAGGGTTTCAACAGTCGGATAAGCTTTAATAAATCGATGGTAGTAGGGGATAACTGTATCGACACGAGTTTGTTGGGACATCACTTCCGAGATCCAGATTTTATATGGATCATCTGTATCTCTCCATGGTAAGTTCCGTTTATGAAGTTGATACCACTGGATCAGGTTTTCAGCGAAGGGCATGTTAGATCAGTCAATATTTATGTCTGTATCTTCTTCAGTAATTTCGATCACGTTAATCGTGTAATTTTGAGAAGATGCGGCCCCATATTGATCTGTGGCAATAACCTGAAACCGGTGTTCACCAACTTGCCGGATGGTCGGTTCCCATGAAAAAATTCCTGTTTTCTCCTCCAAATTTGCTCCATCTGGCATATCCACTCCCAAATATCGGATCAAATCACGGTCCAGCCCATCCGGATCAACAGCAGTAATCTGGAAATCAAAACTTTCTCCCACCGGTATGGTTACCGGTCTGGATGGCGTAAATTGTGGAGGTGCATTAAATGAACGCAAATCAATCATTAACGTTTGAGAATCAGATAGGCCATCGGCACTATTTGCAGTAATAGTGATCCGGTGACGCCCTGTTTGTGAAGCGAGTGGCTGCCAGTAAAGAGTATTGCCTCGAATTCGGGCATTATTGAATGGTGCGTTATAGCTGAGGGTGACCTGATTCATATCAACTTCGTTCTCAAATAGAATAGGCAGAATCAGTGCTCTTGGAAATGGTAAGACAATATCATCAAATTCCTTCAATTTTAAATCACTGCTCAAAGCTTCGGGCCTCTCATTTTCATCTCCGGGAGTACGCCTGATAACAGGGGTGATCGTATTGAATTCAGCAAGCCACATTTGATCATCGGAGACAGTAAAAAAGTTGCCGGCCCGCTCGTCTGATTTCCATATTTCGAAGGTACCGTCCATCATACCTGTCCAGAGTTCACCGGAAGAGGTCCTGACAACGATCATCTCATCCCAGGCTGAGAGGTGATCGACAGGCCCGGAAACACGGGTAATCCGTCTGGTAACACCATCAGAATTGATCAGATAGAGATTGCCGGAATTGTCGGTACCGATCAGTTCGCCACCGGTTAAAAAAATGCGGTCAACTTGCCGGTCGGTTCGGGTGGCAGAAAGCAGACGTACCTCTTCATCTCCAACTTCGTAAATGATAATCTCACTTTCGGAATTCAAGGCATAGAGGGTATTTCGTTTATCAGAAGCAAGGTCAACAATCCGATTACTATCCAGAAGCTCCATATCTGAGTCAACACTCTCAGCTGTTTCCAGGTTCAGGTAGCCCAGGTTGCCACTGTTCAAAGCAGCAAAAAGCCGGAATCCAATCCGTTTTACTGCGATAGGACGTGATGGCAATATTGTAGATGAATATACCCCAAGAACAGAAGTGGGTTCAATTACAGTTAATCTTCTGTTGTTACCATAGAGATAGGCAAAACGAATGTCACTCTTAATAATATGACCCCTTTCCTGCATTCCGGTGGATGAATAGAGCCACTGTAATGAATCGCTGTAAGCACGGAATACCACCAAGCCCTCACTGGCTGAGAGTACATAGAGGTGAGTTTCAGAACTGCTAATATTTGTGATATCCGGTATTTCAATCTGTTTACTCAGGTCCTGAACCAGCTGAGCTTTAGAAACTGAGGTGATTGAGCATAAAAAAAGAATACCGGACAATAGGATAGTAACTCTGTTATTCAGCATATTTATTAAAGCCATTTGTGTTTTTTATACCATCTGAGCGTTCGCGACAACCCCTCTTCCAGTGAGAATTTGGGTTCGTAATTGAGTTCTTGTCGTGCTTTTTCGGTTGAACAGGTCCACTCCAGAATCATTTCATTCGCTTTTTCCCTGTTGATAACGGGATATGAACCAAAAAATGACGCGGTTGTTTCAACAATTCCTGCAATTTTTTTGACCCATTCCGGCCGAAGTGGGATAGAGATTGATTTTTTTCCCAAGACAGTTTCTACAATCTTTTTGATACGATTCCAATTTGCAACTTCACCGTCACTAACAAAATAGGTAAAGACACCGGGGTTGGTCTGTTGGGCCGATTTTAAAATTGCCTGAATCAGGTCATCAACATAAATCAGAGATAGTTTTGGGTTTTCCCCATCACCAACAATTGGGGCAATCCCTCTGTTTATCATCTGAAACAGTGTGAAGATCTGTTCTTCTCGCGGCCCGTAGACTGCAGGAGGTCTTAAAATTGTTACAGATTGCTCACGTCCGGCCTCTTTATGGATCATCCATTCCATCTTTTGTTTAGACTTCCCCTACATACTGACAGGCTGCATCTGATCCTTCTCAGAGCGGGGAGTGCCGTTACTGGGCCCTGCTGCTGCCAGAGATGAGAGAATAACCAGCTTTTTTACTCCGCATTTTTTTGATAGTCTGATAATATTCTCTGTTGCATCAACATTCGCATGATCGAACTTTTTTTGATCCGGAGCTTTGACTATAGCAGCAATATGAAAAATAACGTCCACTCCATGCAGAGCCTCTTCAATCGCGTGTATAGAGTGCAGGTCGCCTTCAACACGAATATAATCTTTCCCCTCAAGCCACTTTTCACTGCTTCGAACCAGACATTTTACCTGATCCCATTTTGGATCTGAGATAAGAGTGTCGGCCAGATGACTGCCAATAAAACCGGTGCCACCGGTGATAAATGCGTTCATTAATTTGTATATTCAAAAACTTGATGGAAGTCCATGTCAAAGATAGTAAGATGGCAACTGCATTTAAAAAGAGTTTACAGTTTGAAAGTAGCAATTTTTACGGGTAATTATAATCATATTCGTGATGGGGTATCCCTTACATTAAACAGATTGGTCTCATTTTTGTTAAAAAATGGAGTTCAGGTTCTTGTTTTTGGCCCGACAATCAAGGAACCGGAGATCGATCATGCTGGTGAATTTATACCAGTACCATCAATCAGCCTGCCGGGCAGGCCTGAATACCGGATCAGCCGATCTTTTCCGGATGCAGCCAGAAAAAAAGTCGAAGATTTTGATCCGGACATTATACACATCGCAACACCGGATCTGTTGGGGTGGAAAGCTTTAAAGTGGGCCGAAAAAAACAAAAAAACTACTGTTGCATCCTATCACACGCACTTTTCAAGTTATCTGAAATATTACAAACTGGGACTTCTTGAGCCGCTTCTTTGGAGATATCTGACAAATTTTTATGAGAAGTGTAAACAAGTATATGTTCCATCGGAATCGATGGCTGATCTGCTTCGGGAAAAAGAGATAAAAACCGATTTAAGGATCTGGGCTCGCGGGATAGAAGAGGAGAGTTTCGGGCCACAATACCGAGATATTAAATGGAGAGAAAAGTGCGGATTTAATTCAGATGATTTCGTAATTACATTTATATCCAGGCTGGTTTGGGAAAAAAATCTGAAACTGTTTGCCGAGATCGTAAACAGTTTAAGTGAGAAACATAGAAATGTTAAATCGTTGATTGTTGGTGACGGGCCTGCGATGGAAGAGATGCAGGAGCTGATGCCGGATACTTTTTTTGCAGGTTTTCAGACCGGCGCCGAATTGGCGAAGTGCTATGCATCTTCTGATATATTCTTTTTTCCGTCTGATACGGAGACTTTTGGCAACGTCACTCTTGAAGCAATGGCAAGCGGGCTGCCAGCTGTTGTAGCTGATGCTGCAGGAAGTCGGTCGCTGGTAGATCACGGTAAAAATGGTTATGTAATTTCTGTTGAAAGAAAAGATAAATTCTATAACTTAATTGAAAATTTGATCATTAACAGTGACCAGAGGAAGCGAATGTCGCAAGCAGCTTTGATAAAAGCCTCTCAGTATCGATGGGAGGCAATAAATGGACGGCTACTTGGGTTTTACCGGGAAATTGTTTAAATCAAAACTTTATCTGAATTGAGAATTCTATACGTATCACATCTGCATCCGCCAAAAAATAAACCACTGAAAAATCTGGGTGGCATGCAGAATGTAAGTGTGCAGATGATAAAAGCTCTCAGCCGGAGAGAAGATATTGAAATTGAATCTCTAATTTTGCATTCATCCTGGAGATTCATCGGAATCAAAACGACCTTTTTTTTGATAACTCTTTTGTGGCGTATACCATTAGCTATCAGAAAATTCAATCCGGACGTGGTTCTGTTTTCATCCATGGTAACGGCATGTATCTTGCCAATAATGGTAAAAAAACCAAAAATTCCTGTAGTTACGATCAATCATGGCCAGGATGTGACTCTACCTGTTGCGATATATCAGTGGTACTTAAAGTTTGTATTCAGAAATTTGAATGGTGTGATCTCAGTATCATCTGCAACAAGGCAAGCGTCAATTGAGAGTGGGATGGATCCGGATAGGGGAATAGCATTGCCTAACGGCTACGACGAACAAGACAGTGAAAAGCTGCCTGATAAAAAGGAGGCGATAGAAGTTCTTGAAAGGGAGATCTTAAATGGCTATTCAGGGGAAAAAATATTACTGACTGTAGGGAGGCAGGTCAAAAGAAAAGGGCATCAGTGGTTTATCGAGGAGGTAGTACCGAAAATTCAGAGTGATTTTGTTTATCTGATTGTGGGATCCGGGCCCGAGTACAAGAACATTGAGCAAGCCTGTAAACTTTCGCCAATGTCTGACCGAATTTTTATGACCGGAAAGTTGTCGAAAAAGATGCTTCGTGTCTGTTATGCGGCTTCCGATCTGTTTATAATGCCAAACATACCGGTAGCGGGTGACATGGAAGGCTTTGGTATAGTATTGCTGGAAGCGAACAGAGCCGGATTGCCGGCTGTTGCATCAGATTTGGAAGGAATCAAAGATGTCATCAAACAGGGGATAAATGGATACAGGGTGCCTCATGAAAATGCCGACAGGTTTTCTGAGCAAATTGACCAAATATTGAGTGGAGATATTCAAGAACTCTCAGATAGTGCCCGTGATTATGTTGTAAAAACATTTAATTGGGATGCAGTCGTTGAAAAATATGTTGTCTACTTGAGAAGTATGTATGATTAAACATCTCAGTACCGTTTAAATTTGATTGAAACTGAATACTCGGTATATTTACCTAATTGAACTCTAAATTATTTTTTCATAATGGCCGATCCCAAAGCCAACGTCTCATATAGAAAAGTTTTTAAGAAAGCGTACGATTTCACGACAGCGGATGAGATTAAGAAGTTAGGACTATACCCATATTTCAAGCCTTTACAGGCGACAGATGGAACAACTGTAAATATTGAAGGCAGAGAAGTTATCATGGCCGGGTCCAATAACTATCTGGGTCTAACTAACGATCCCAGAACGATTGAAGCCGCGCAAAAAGTGATCAAATCGTATGGCACCGGCTGTACAGGTTCAAGATATTTAAATGGAACCCTTGATCTTCATCTTGAATTGGAGCAGAAGCTTGCAGCTTTCATGAAGAAAGAATCGTGTGTACTCTTCAGTACCGGTTATCAGACCAATGAAGGTTCTATCCAGGTAATAGCTGACCGAAATGACATTATATTTTCGGACAGAGACAATCATGCATGTATCGTAGTTGGAACACAAGTTTCCAATGCCAAAACCGTACGTTATCGGCACAACGATATGGATCATCTTAGAACACTGCTTGAAAAATCTGATCCGGACGCTGGAAAAATCATAGTGAGTGATGGTGTATTCTCTATGTCGGGTACCTTGGCAAAGATTCCGGAGCTGGTAGAGATAAGCAAAGAGTATGGTGCAGGTCTTTATCTCGATGATGCTCATGCAATAGGTGTTATTGGTGATGGAGGGCGAGGATCAGCTTCTGTTTTTGGTTTGATGGATGACATTGATCTTATTAGCGGAACATTTTCAAAATCATTTGCCTCTCTCGGAGGATTTTTGGTCGGCGACACTGCGCTCATTGAATTTATCAGGCATAAATCACCTGCACATATTTTCAGTGCAAGTATGCCTCCTGCAAATGTTGCTACCGTTTTGAAGTCGCTCGAAATATTACAGGAAGAGCCTTGGCGCCTTGAAAGGCTTGAGGAGATCTCAAACTATATGAGATCTGAACTGAAAAATCTGGGCTTTAATGTCTGGACCAGCCAAACACCAATCATTCCGGTGGTTGTTGGTGATATGTATAGCTGCTTCCAGTTCTGGAAAGATCTGTTTGAAGAGGGTGTTTATGTAAATGCAGTTGTGCCACCGGCCGTACCGAATGGTCAGGCACTTGTTAGAACAAGTTATATGGCCACTCACACAGATGAGCATTTGAATATGATACTGGATGCGTTCAGAAAAGTAGGCATTAAACACGGTATCATCGATGAGAATGGTCAATCATTGATTAGTTTCGAAAAAGAGTGAACGAAGAAAAGATAACGAATACAAACACAATCGTGTATGTATCGTCCAAAGACAAGAAACAGGAGTTTATTCGCTTTCCATACTCCAACTACTCGAATGATAAATATTGGGTTGCACCGTTACTTATCGAGCAAAAAAAATTGCTGGATACGGATAAGAATCCGTTTTATAAGAATGCGGAAATTTCTCTCTTTAATGCATCTTACAACGGAAAACCCGCCGGCAGGATTGCTGCAATTATTGATCGCAGATATAACAAATATCATGATACCAATACGGGTTTTTTCGGATTTTTTGAATGTATTGATAATCAATCAACAGCCAATATTCTTTTTAAAGTTGCTGAGGATTGGTTAAATGAAAAGGGGATGGATCAGGTTTTAGGCCCTGCAAATCCCGGTATGATGGATGAGATTGGTATTCTGGTTGAGGGCTTCGATAAATTTCCATCCATCTTGATGCCATATCATAAGGACTATTATGACCGGATCATCAAAAAAAAAAATTAAAAAAAAGAGATGGATCTTCTGACGT
>SKZL01000230.1 GCA_007127395.1 Balneolaceae bacterium | reverse complement strand
TTGGGAGATGGAAGTGGTCCGGTGGCTGCTGCGGTCTTCAAAACCGTTGTATCCTGTTATGCAGGATAGGTGGGTTCGACTCCCATGCATCTCCGCCAGTCTTGTTGAGCGGGAGAGAGAGCATGTCTTCTAATACCGATCCACGTCGCGGGTTACCATCGGTTTCCGAGTTGCTGGAATGCGATGCGGTTACCGGGTTGATTGCGGTGCATACCCGCCCCGTCGTCCTGAATGCCTTACGTGCCGTGATCGCGGAGGCACGCGAAGCGGGGGATCCATCTGCCGATCGGGATGCCATCCTGGCAGCCTTGCAGGCACGTCTGGCTCGTGCGGAGACGGATCGGCTGCGTCCCGTCATCAATGCCACGGGCATTCTCCTGCACACGGGGCTGGGTCGTGCGGTCCTGCCGGAATCCTCCGCCACAGCCCTGTCGCAGATGGACCGTTGCTGCAACCTTCAGATCGATCTGGAGACGGGTCTGCGCGGGAAGCGTATGGCTATGTGCGAGCGTTTGATCTGCGAGCTGACGGGGGGAGAGGCTGCTGTCATTGTCAACAATAACGCTGCTGCTACCCTCCTGATCCTTGCGGCGCTGTGCTGTCATCAGGAGGTTATTGTATCGCGTGGCGAGTTGATCGAGATTGGTGGCTCCTACCGGTTGCCGGACTGCATCACGTCGGCGGGTTGCATCATGCGCGAGGTTGGCACCACCAACAAGACGCATTTGCGCGATTACGAGCAGTCGATCACTGAACGAACGGGGGCGCTCTTACGGGTCAACCCGAGTAATTACCGTATCATCGGTTTCAGTCAGCGGGTACCTGTGCGCGAGCTGGTCAAGCTTGCGCAGGCGCACAAGCTCCCTTTGATTGACGATCTGGGCTGCGGGGCGCTTGTGGATTTGCGTGCGTACGGGTTGCCAGCGGAAGCGCTTGTGCAGGACAGTATTGCGGCGGGTGCTGACATTGTCTGTTTCAGTGGTGATAAATTGATTGGTGGTCCGCAATGCGGGATTATCGTGGGGCGTCGTGACCTGATTGCAAAAATCAAGAAACACCCGCTGACCCGTATGCTGCGGGTGTGTAAATTGACGGCCGCCTCGCTTGAGCAGGCCTTGCGCCTGTTTCGCGATCCTGGCACACTGCGGGAACGGCATCCTTTATATCGCATGCTGGCACGCACGATGGAAGATCTGCGCCAGGATGCGGACAGGGTAAAAGCGGTTTTACAGACAGCCTCCGGCACGCAGCACCAGGTAGAGATCAAGGAAGGGACAAGCGAGGTTGGTGGCGGATCGCTGCCCGGAGTGGAGCTGCCGACCGTACTTGTGGCGATCCGCAGTGGCGAGCGCAGTGCCGAGTCGCTCGCAAAAGCGTTGCGGCTGGGCGAAATTCCGGTCATTACACGGTTACAGGACGGGGACGTCCTGTTGGATATGCGAACCTTGTTGCCTGGCGAGGCGGAATTGGCAGCGACTATTATCAAGGAGGTCCCGCGTGGATCGGTCACGTCGTAAGTCGGTCATGAGTCGCTCGATCAAGCTGGGGCATTGTGTTTGCGAGCCGAAGAAGCCTTGTCCTTGTGATGTTTTCAAGGAACACGATATCTGTCTGTGTGCCGGGGAGAAGATGCCCGTACGGGCCGGTAAGCAGGCGCTGACGCAGCATGTCCGCAAGGCCGGGTGTGCCTCGAAGATCGGGCAGTCCGATCTGCTGGCGATTCTCTCCCGTCTGCCGCAGTTTGATAATCCCAACGTTTTACTGGGGACCGCGGCCGGGGACGATGCGGGCATCTACCGGATCAGCGATACCCTTGCACTCGTGCAAACTGTGGACGTCTTCACGCCCTGCGTCGACGATGCGTACCGTTTCGGGCAGATCGCAGCAGCCAACTCGGTGAGCGACGTCTATGCCATGGGGGGCACCCCGATTACGGCCCTTTCGATTATCGGATACCCGATCGAGACCCTGGGCGGCGAGCAGATGGAAGCCATGATGCGCGGCGGGATCGAGACGTTGCAAAGCTGTGGCTGTGCATTGATCGGCGGGCACAGCATCAATGATGAGGAAATTAAATTCGGATTTGCCGTGACGGGCTTGATCGATCCCGCCAACGTCTTTTATCGGGATCGTGCCTGTGCGGGTGATGTGCTTGTCCTGACCAAGCCGCTGGGAACCGGCATGCTGGCATTTGCCGCACAGATCGGGCGGGTTGACGAGGCCGTGTTCGCGGAGGCTATCACCGGTATGGCAACCCTCAACAAGGATGCCGCTGAACTACTGGGACCTCTGAAGCCGCACGCCTGCACGGATGTAACGGGATTCGGTCTTGCGGGGCATCTGGTGGAAATGGCGCGCAACAGCGGAGTCGATGCCAATGTTCATGTTCCCTCGCTCCCGTTGTATGCCGGGGTGGCGGAATGTCTGTCTGGCGGCATCATGCCCGGGGCTGTTGAGCGTAATCAGTCATATACCGAACCGTGGATTGAGAGGTTGGCGGTACATGCAGCTTTGCCCGTGGTCTTTGATCCACAAACATCCGGTGGATTGTTGGTGGCGCTGCCGCGTGCTGCGGCCGAGCCTTTTGTGGAGGCGATGCATGCCCGCGGGCATCATCGCACCTGTATCATAGGAGACTTTTCGGCAGCGCGAGGGGAGCACCCCGTAGTGCGGATGCTGGATTGAAGTGCGTATGAAGAATTTGACACCCCAAGGAAGCTGGCATCGCGAAAGTCGCGATATTGCCATGATGGTTTGCACGGCGGGTCATGTTGATCATGGCAAGACGAGCCTTGTTCAGTGGCTCACGGGCTGTGAGACGGATGTCCTGCGAGAAGAGCGGGAACGCGGTCTCACAATCGAGGTCGGCTTTGCGCCCTGTTCCACCCTGCATGGTATCAGTGTCGGGATCACGGATGTGCCAGGCCATGAGCGATTTGTACGGAACATGGTGGCCGGTGTTGCAGGTATTGAGATGTGTATCCTGGTGATTGCGGCCGATGATGGCATCATGCCGCAAACGATCGAGCATTTTGAGATTATGGAGCTGCTTGGCGTGCGGCGTGGTCTTGTGGCCTTGACGAAGATCGATTTGGTTGATGCAACAGAGCTTGAGATTCGCCAAGCCGAGATTCGCGAGTGGCTGGATACGGGTTTTTTGCGCGGTGCCCCCATCTGTCCTGTATCGTCTACGACCGGGGAAGGAATTTCCGACTTCTACAAAGTCTTGTCTGAAATGGTGCAGACAGCTGTTCACGAGGAGCCCGTGGGTATTTTTCGCATGCCGATCGAGCGAGTTTTCAAAATGGAGGGCTTTGGCCGGGTGCTTTCTGGCATACCGATAGCCGGCAGCATTTCCGAAGGGGATTCTGTGGAGCTGGTACCGGGTGGTGTTGTGGGGCGGTTGCGGGGGATGCAGTGTTTCGGGCGCGCATCCGCGCAAGGGCGTCCGGGGCTTTGTCTGGCACTGAACATTCCGGATTTTGCCCGAGAGAATCCGCAGCGTGGCCAGATGCTGGCTGTACCGGGGCGCTTGCGGTCGGCCTCCCTGTTCCACAGCCAGATCAAGATGCTTCCGCAAACGGGGCTGAAGATCAAGAGCGGGGAGCGT
>SKZL01000398.1 GCA_007127395.1 Balneolaceae bacterium | reverse complement strand
TGAAGCATCCGACCGGGTCACACTCACAGAAATTGGCACCACTTATGATCACAGACTTCAGGTTGCTGCAATCATTACATCACCGGAGAATCATCAGCGCATTGATGAAATACGTGCCAACGCCCAACGCCTGAACGATCCGCGATCCACCACCCGATCTGAAGCTGAGCAGATCATTCAAAGTCAACCCGCCATTCTCTATTTAGGAGGTTCTATTCACGGTTTCGAGCTTTCCGGCACCGAAGGTGTATTGCTGACTATAGAGCATTACACAACCAGCAATGATCCCAAAACCCTTGAAGAACTCCAAAATACAGTCATGGTTGCTGATCCTGTAATTAATTCGGACGGACGTGATGCTTTCGCCCAGTTTAATCATCAGCACCGCGGACAAAACGCAAATGCTGATCCGGCAGACTGGTCAAATGATTTCCGATCCTGGGATGGCTTGAAATACAGAACAAGCCACTACTATTTCGATATGAATCGCGACTGGTTTGCGCATACACACCCTGAAACACGCAACCGGGCAGCACTTCTCCAGGAATGGCGTCCACAGGCCGGTGTTGATGCACATGAAATGGGTTCAGAGCGCGAATTCTACTTTGATCCACCCACTGACCCTATCTCTCCGCTCTTCCCTGATTACACCACAAAGTGGTTCGAGGAGTATGGACGTGCCCATGCTGAAGCTTTCGACCGGGAGAATATCGAATACACAAAGCGCGAAATATTCAACTATTTTTATCCTGCTTATTTCACATCCTATATGACCTATCAGGGTGCCGTTGGAATGCTCTATGAACAAGGCTCATCCCGCGGTTTTGCCTGGCAGCTTTCCGACGGAACTGTCCGCACACTTGCTGATGCCGCATTCAACCAACATACAGCCTTCCGGGCAATGGTCGGTTTATCATCAGAACGCCGCGCAGAGCTGATTACGGATTACTATGAAGCACATCAAAATGCCATTGAAATGGGTAGTCGCGATACCGTTCGATATCTGATCAAGCAGGAAGGAGATCCACATCTTGTGGCTGAAGCGATCAACCTGCTGATGAGAAGCGGGGTTGAAGTGCATCAGCTCACCGATGAAATTCGCCTGAGAGATGTATCTGACAGAACCGGTACACAAATTGGAAATGTTACCTTTGAACCGGGCACGTTTGTGATTGAGGCATCTCAGCCCAGAATGGCATTTATTCGAAATCTTCTTGAACCAAAAATTGAGATTCCGGGTGAATTTTTAAACGAAGCCAGAGAGCGTGTGAACCGTGGTGAAAACCCTAGATTTTATGACATCACCTCATGGTCACTCCCATTGCTATTCAATCTTCAGGGCTTCAGTACAAATTATGGGCGTTCTGTATCCTTGCAGAGAATTACTGAACCGGTAACCAACAGTGGTGGTATGACCGACCAACTGGCTGAATATGCCTATCTGATCGACGGATCACAAGCTGCCGCACTTTCGGCAATCATCCCGCTACGGGAACAGGGAATCCGTCTTAATGTGATATATAAACCGACACAGATCAATGGTATTCGCTACAGCTCCGGCACAGTTGTGGTTCGTACAGATGGTGAGAGTGATAAAGTACATCAAGCTGTTAAAGAACTATCAGAACGATATCAGCTTCGCGTTGATGCTGTAAATAGCGGTATGGCTGATGCCGGCCACATCCCACTTGGAACTGTATCCGGCAACCGGATCAACAAGCCGAACATTGCACTTTTAGGCAATTATCCGATAGCCGGCTACTCATTCGGATGGGCATGGCACACATTGGACAGGGTGTATGAGATACCTCACACCATCATCAATACGACAAATATCGCATCAACCCCTTTTGAACGTTTTGATGTTTTGATTATTCCGGAAATAACAAATACCGGTGAGTTGAACCGCTATCTTGGAGATGAAGGAATGGATCGTATCAAACGATGGGTTCGTGACGGCGGAACTCTGGTAACGATTGGTTCTGCAACAGATTATGCACGAAACACGCTTGAACTTGGAAACCTTCAATCCTGGTACGATGAAGATGAAAATGATCAGGCTCAAAGAGTTACGGTTCCCGGGGCATTCGTTATGAGCCAATTTGATTCCGAAGAGTGGCTCATATCCGGCTACGATAATGGTTTGCCGCTATTGATCAATTCCAACAGGCTCTACAGGTCATCGGCTGGCACTCCATCAACAGCCCGGAGATCAGCAATTACAGTGGCCGATGAGAACTTCCATATAGCCGGGCATCTTTGGGAAGAGAACCTGGAACGTCTGGGCGGCTCCGTGTTTCTCTATGAAGAGAGAATTGGATCAGGCAGAGTGATCTCTTTTGCAGAAGATGTGAATTTCAGAGGTTACTGGAGAGGTGCCGACAGGCTCTTTCTAAATGCTGTTTTACTGGGACCGAGTGCTCCGTAAACGACCTGTTGTATGATCTCTTCAGATAAACATCGCCATCGAAACAAAAACCGGGTTTCATTATTCAGAAACCCGGTTATTTTTGAACTGATTGATAATCAAAATCAGACGGAATAAGGTAGAATTCATCCCTTGACGGATCCATCAGGATCGCGCTGTCAGAAACAGAACGGACTTTCTGAATACTCTCTTCGGTTCTCAAAGCCAGAAACGATCCGGTGATTTGACTTAAGGCTGCTCTAAAAAGTGGTTCATTCGGTTCACCTAACTGAGGTAAATTTCTTAAGTAGATTGGTGTTGTTTCTGAAACTTCCATATTTGGCATAAACCCATTCGGATAATTCTCGCCATTTGCGTTAAAAATCTTGAAAATGATCGGTTGCATCGCTCTTTTGTGGTTTGGATTCAGATTCGACCGTGACTGCAGGGTATAGCCGGGAGGGGCATCATAAACCGTAATTGAACCTTCATCCTTCCCTGCCGTTCTTTCACCTATGATAAAAATTTCTATTCCGTGAGCCATCAAACCATTAATGACAGCTTCACTCGCAGAAGCCGTTCTGCCGCTGGTGATCACAAACACCCTTGACAGATTGAGGGTGTTCAACTCGATACCTCTTTCTTCCACTAACTGGCCATCTTCATCATAAACTATCAACTCATTCATAAATGGAAATGTATAATTCTGGTCGGATCTTTTTTCATTATAGACCAGTTCCGCAAATGGATAATCCGATCCGTAACCTGAAATAAGTGTGGCCAGCAATGTACTTGTAATCAGAGCACCACCGCTGTTGTAACGTAAATCCAGTATTAACTCGTTGACCCCATCGTTTTTAAATAAGCCAAATTGGTCATTCAGTTCACGGTGATAGTTAAACCTGAATGCATTGTATACAATGTATCCAATTGTATTAGACCCGGCTAGATACGTTCTTGCAAAATGAATGGGATTCTCTCTGATCACTTCTGACGTAACCTCAATTACCCTCTCTGAATCTGCCACCCTGATGTTCTCCGGTAGATTTGTATTCAAACTAGCAAGACCCAGGCGATATTGGTCAGATGCCAAAATCTCCCGATAGTTATTAACGGTAAGTCGCTGTCCGTTCACTCTATTAAACAGATCACCCCTTTTTAGTCCCGATTTGGCTGCAGGACTGTCACGGACAACATATTGAACATATCCAAATATTTGATCGCTA
>SKZL01000383.1 GCA_007127395.1 Balneolaceae bacterium | reverse complement strand
CAGAATGGAAAATATCTCTGTATTCCCACTGCGTTTGCATCCTGGAAAGGAGAGGCGCTGGATCATAAAACACCACTTTTAAGATCCATTGATGCGATCAACAAACAGGCGAAGCGTGCTCTTAAATTATTTGGGCTGGATACGGTGAGAGTGATTTCCACTGTGGGTGCTGAGCAGGAGTATTTTTTGATCGATCAGGAATTTTTCTATCGAAGGCCAGACCTCATGACAACCGGCCGGACTCTGGTTGGTGCAAAACCTCCCAGGGGACAGGAACTGGATGATCACTATTTTGGCTCCATCCCTGATCGAGTGCTCTCCTTTATGCTACACGCAGAGAGGGAGTTGTATAAGGTGGGGATTCCGGTTAAAACCCGCCACAATGAAGTTGCTCCCGGACAGTTTGAAATTGCACCGTTGTTTGAAAATAGCAATATCGCAGCTGATCATCAGCAGTTACTGATGATTATCCTTAAAAAAACTGCAAAACTGTATGGTTTTGAGTGTTTGTTACATGAAAAACCTTTCGACGGCCTTAACGGAAGCGGAAAACACCTCAACTGGTCTCTGAGTACCAAAGATGGTATGAATTTGCTTGAACCGGGAGAGAGTCCGCATGAGAATATGATGTTTCTGTTCTACTTTAGTGCAGTTTTAAAAGCTGTATACAGGCATCAGGATCTGTTAAGGGTATCTGTAGCCCATGCTGGAAATGATCATCGTCTGGGTGCAAATGAGGCCCCTCCGGCAATTATTTCTGTCTATGTTGGTGAGCAGCTGGAAGATATTATCAATCAACTTTTGAATGGCGGATTGAAAAAATCGATCAAGAGCGGCCTTCTGGGATTAGGTACTTCTGTTCTTCCGGAAATACCAAAGCATGCGGGAGACCGAAACAGGACTTCACCTTTTGCATTTACCGGTAATAAATTTGAATTCAGAGCTGTCGGATCAAATCAGTCGGTTTCATTTCCAACAGTGGTTTTGAATACGATTGTTGCAGAGACACTTGATGAATTCTGTACAGTTCTGGAAAAGAAGATTGAGAAAAAAGATTTTGAAACTGCGCTCAAAGAGTTACTTGTCACCTCCCTGAAGGAGTCTAAAAAGATCATCTTCAATGGTGATGGTTATTCTGACGATTGGCAAAAAGAGGCTAAAAAAAGGGGGTTACTGAACCTGAAGACCACAGCTGATGCGTTGCCTTATCTCACACATCAGAAAAATATTGAGCTCTTTGAGAAATATAGAATATTGAGCGAAAAAGAGGTCCATTCAAGGCTTGAAATTTGGGCAGAACAGTATGTAACAACCCTTACGATTGAAGTTGATACTACTGAAGCAATAGCCAAGACGATGGTATTTCCGGCTGCTGTTCGGTATATCAACGAGCTTGCGGAGGCGGTAAAGCAGACAAAATCTTTGGGTATCAAAAACAGTGGTTCAAAAGATATGCTGGAAACTGTTTCAGGTGCTTTAAACGACCTGGGTAAAGCTTTGGATGAATTGGCAAAAGTGCAGAGCAAACTAAAAGCTGTTGAAATCACAGATAAATGTGTGGAGTACCAGCAGAAGGTGCTGCCGGTTTTAACCAAAATAAGGGATGCTGTTGATTTTCTGGAGCGCTACACAGCTGATGATTACTGGCCGCTGCCTGTATACAGGGAGATGTTATTTGTTAAATAACTAAATCTACAGATTTTCAAGAGCTGTCTGATTGTAGACAGCTCTTTTTGTATATCTAAACCTGATTAAGGGCTGATTGCAGATCTATTTTAAAGAGACAACCAGGGAAATTTACTGAAGTCTGGTTTTCTCTTTTCCAGAAATGCATTTCTGCCTTCTTCAGCTTCTTCAGTCATATACGCGAGACGGGTAGCTTCTCCGGAAAAAACCTGCTGGCCAACCATTCCGTCATCGACCAGATTGAATGCAAATTTGATCATACGGATAGCTGTCGGGCTCTTTCCAAGAATTTCCCTGGCCCAACCGAAGGCCGTCTCTTCCAGCTCTTCGTGTGGAACCACTGCGTTCACCATCCCCATCTCATAGGCCTCTTGTGCTGAGTAGTTTCTTCCGAGAAAAAAGATCTCCCGTGCTCTTTTCTGACCCACCTGTTTGGCGAGCAGTGCAGATCCGAATCCACCGTCAAAACTGGCAACATCGGCATCTGTTTGCTTAAAAATTGCATGCTCTTTACTCGCCAGGGTAAGGTCACAAACTACATGCAGGCTATGTCCGCCGCCAACCGCCCAACCGGGCACAACACAGATTACAACTTTGCTCATAAAGCGGATCAGACGTTGAATATCCAGCACATTTAAGCGCTGAACACCATCATTTCCTTCATAACCTTTGGCACCGCGTACTTTTTGATCACCACCTGAGCAAAAAGCGTACTTGCCATCTTTAGCCGGTCCTTCACCGGATAGCAAGATCACTCCAATTGAGGTATCTTCACGGGCATCGATCAATGCTTCTTCAAGCTCAAACAGTGTCTTCGGTCGGAAGGCGTTACGTACTTCAGGCCTGTTAAAGGCTATTCTGGCGACACCCTCTCTTTTTTTATAAGTAATATCTTCGAATGTTTTAACTGTTTTCCAATCTGACATAATGTTTCATACCATTGATTTAAACTTTTTCTGAATACTGCACGGAATATATCATTTTCAAAAAAAAGAACTGAAGTTTCTAACTGTTTACCGGAGAGTCAGATATTTTTCTAATAGTGAAATGAGTTTATCTGGTTGATCCAGATGTACACGATGGTTTGCTCCCGGTATAATATGATGCGTAAAGAATGAATTTTGGCCTGCTATTTTTTCCGATATCTTCACATATTTATGGTCATTTTCTCCGGAAATCAGGTGCACAGTCGATTTAATCCTGCGCATGGAATCACAAACAGATGGCATCGTACCAGCACCGAAACCTCTTAATGAAGCAGCCATGGATGATGGATCTTGTGTATGCATCTGTTTTTCATACTCTGCTGAAACATTGCTATCGTTTCTGGTGAACAGTGGATTTTTCAACCATCCATCAACAAAAGCCGAAAAGTCAGTCTCAATTTTTGAAGCAAGCTCTTCATCATTCTGTTTTCGTGAAGCTATTTCACCGGCATCTTGTAATCCGCAATGCGCACTCTCTATAAATGTTGATTGAAAGAGATCGGGTTTATGCGAAATCAGCTGGTAAGCAAGCCGCCCGCCCATACTATATCCATACAGGTTCCAGTTATCACGCCCCAAACGATTCATCACTGATAGCAGATCAGATACCTGCATTTCGGCAAGATAGTGATTTGGGTCATCAGATTTACTGCTCTTTCCATGACCTGTGAGGTCAATGGTTACCGGATTGCAAAAAAGGTTTAGAGAAGGAATAAGATGCTTAAAAGAGTCCTCTGAGCCCATAAATCCATGCAACATCATTAGAAAGGGGAGGTTCTTTTTGGCCTGGTGAACTGATACATGGTGATATAATGCAGTTCCGTTCGGAAATCTCATACTATCCTGCCCATAATTTTTTACGTAAAATCATCGTCTCATCAGCATCCGTAATACACTCTATGACTGTGTGTTCAGATAGCTTCCAAAGGTCCAGTTGAATCAATTCACTAATACTTTCAATTCGTCTGTATTGAACAGAAGCTGATTCAGCAAGCTTTTGAATACTGGAATTTTGTGGTGTTTCAAAATAGGATTCAAAAAGTTGATCAGGAATCTTGAGAGATTCAGACTGGTAGACTGGCAGCATTCGAAAAATGGTCCCTCCGCCATTGTTGACTACAACGGTGATTAGAGGAGCTTCCAAAGCGGAAGTAAGCGAAAGAAGGGCGTTACTGTCATGATAAAACGCCAAATCACCGATTAAACAGCAAGTAGGTTTATCCGAAGCAGTTAAAATTCCGATCGCAGTAGAGTTTATTCCGTCAATACCTGCGGCACCCCGATTTACAAACTGATTGGTTGCTGAAGATCCAAACAGAGCCATATCTCTCACTGTAAATGAGTTGGAAATCATAATATTCCATCTCTCATCTAACTGTTTTGAGAAGAAATTGATAATGTGAGCATCAGTGAATTTCGTGACCTCTTGGAGCGAATCTGCCAGGTTGTTTTCAGATTCGGTATCTGCCTTTTTCCACAGTTCAATCCAGTCGCTGCTCTTTCTGATTTTAACATCAGAGAGGTCGATCCGGTCATACGGTTTCATGATCACCTTTTCAGTTACACTCATTTCATGATCCTGAGTGGAGTTATTTGAGTTAAAGTGTAGTACAGGAAGATCACTCCAGTTTGCAAGTGTGGTCAATAATGATTTCGTGTAAGGCTGATTACCAAATCGTATGATCAGATCCGGTTTTAATGATTTCTGAGATTCATTCCTTAGAAGGAACTGTTCGTATCTCTTTATGAAACCCTTATCGGAGGTGTCCACATTGGATCCGGGTTCAGCAATGACAGGTGCATTCAGATGTTTTGAAACGGTTTGAACAAGATCATCCAGCGAGTGAGAAGTGCCGGAAGGAGCGCAAATGATTAGTGGTTTATTCGTCTTTTCGAGCAGGGTTGCTACATTTCCAGCAGGGCAGATCACACTGCTGAACGCCTGTGTTCTGCTCTCATTTTCCAATAATTCAAATTGCTGAATTGATTTCTCTGTCTCCTCATGCAGTGTCTGTTTATCCGGTTCTAATGGCTTTCTGAACGGCAGGTTAATATGAACCGGTCCGTTATGATGTAACGATTTTTCTACAGCCTGTTTTCCCAGATATGCAATTCTCTTCAGATCATCGGTTTTAAAATTTGGTTCACCCGTGTCATGAAAAAATGGTGTATAATCACCAAATATCTTGAGTTGATCAATGGTTTGAGAGCTGCCGATTCCGCGCAACAGGGGCGGGCGATCGGCTGATAGTATGATCATAGGTACACCGGATTGACTGGCTTCTACCACCGCAGGAAAGTAGTTCGCGAGTGCTGATCCGGATGTGCAAATGAGAATTGCCGGTGTCCCACTGCTTTTTCCAATACCGAGGGCAATAAAAGCGGCTGAGCGCTCATCGAGAACAACTTTTTTTTTGATACCCGGGTGGATAGCTGCTGCGAGAGTAAGGGGTGTCGATCTGGAACCCGGAGAGATAACAGCGTGTCGAACACCGTTCAGGTATAGGGATCTCATTAATTCGCCTGTCCATCTCAGATGATCAGTCATAATCGGTATCGAGTTGATTTAATGCATCCAGAATGGGAGTAAACTTGAGAAGTGTCTCATTCCACTCCTTGCCGGGGTCTGAATCTTCAACGATTCCGCATCCCGCGTATAATTTTGCACTTTTTTTATGTAAAAGAGCGCTTCTGATGGCAACGGCAAATTCACCGGATCCGCTCAGGTTGAACCATCCGACAGGTGCCGAATACCATCCACGGTCCAGATCTTCAACCTCATGTATGTATGGTACTGCTTTTTCCTTTGGATACCCTCCAACAGCAGGTGTAGGGTGTAGATCCCGGATCAATTGGTGGATCTGAACACCCTCTTTAATTTTAGCCCGGATAGGTGTAAACAGGTGTTGTACATTTTGCAGTTTTTTGATCTGTGGTTCAAGAGGCCGGTCTATTTGGTCACTATATTTTTCCAGGCTGTGATCAATGGCTTTCACAACGAACTGATGCTCATTTCGATCCTTTGAACTCTTAAAAAGAGTGTGTGCCAAAGATGCGTCTTCCAGAGCACTTCTGCCTCGTGAGATACTTCCAGCAAGCCCCTCAGTCAAAAATATACCATTGCTGAATGATGCCAGCCGCTCAGGTGTAGCACCTACAAATGATGTCTCCGAATCTCTCTGGATCAAAAAATTATAGCAACCCGGATATTTTTCCCTCAATCGATGAGCCAGCAGTGTAGGTTCAATATTCTCTTTTGCCTCCAGTGTGGCTGACCTTGCAAGTACAATCTTTTCAAATTTCCCCTTCTGTATTAACTCTTTTGCATGTTCTACCTTTTTGAACCACTGATCACGATCAGTTGGCTCTTGCAATGTACAGAGGATATTACGCCGATGGTTGCCATGGTTTTCATAACTGTTCAGTTTACCGGCCAGATTCAGAAAATCGGTAATTCGTGACAAAACCTCTTCATAGATATCATCAGCTGTCCGTTTATCTTTTATGATCGTTAATGTCAATAGATGCAGATTGCCAATTTCGATAAGCATCCATTCGGGCAGAACAAACCGAGCCGCTCCAAAATTTTTCCAGCTTTGACTGATGTTGTGATCGGAGAAGGAGTAGCCTCCCAAAAGCAGTGGACCTGCCATAGAGTGATCTATAACTGTATATGCTTCAATCTCGTTATTAAGACTTTCAGTTTGGGTGGAGATATCATTGAATCTGTTCTTACCTGTCGATTTCAGTATACGAACGGATCCCGCTGCAGAAATTGAGATGGAGTTTTCAGGATGATTCCAGTAAAATTTTTCGTCATAATCAGCATTCAATTCGAGTGCAGCCAATGGATCAATACCTGCAATAGGTAAAGTGATAGAGAGAAGAGGGGTATCCATTTTATTCACCGAATGAAGAAACTCTGTGAATGCTCTGGATTCCAGAGACTCCACAAACGTTGTCGGCGTGAAATATTCAAACTGATTTTCGCTCATGCGTACACTGAAAAATAACCTTTCAAAACTTTCAATATAATTTGAAAGTTAAAAATTTGATCAGATTTTTCCTAATTAATCGTTTATCACGGGTTACAGAATGGAAGGGTAAATAATCATGATCAGATAATAGATAAACTATTCTGCATCATCCGGTTGTCCGCTATCAAATGGGTTCTCGATGCCATAATCTTTTGGATTAAACTCAGCCAGTTCAAAAAAATAGTCCCATGCAAGTTTACTCTGCCCGTTTTTCTCCACCCAGTTTGGATGGCTTTGCTTGATCAGGCCAACAACTCGTTTTGCATACTTTTGCCTCTCTTCCAGCTCTTCAATTCGAGGAATTGCAGCTATCATCAGATCCAGATTGTAACCGCAATCGTAATCTTTAGGCTTACTTTGGTTTATAAACATATCGTTTCTACATGTAGATTTAATTCAGTGTAAATATAATAAAGATAAAACTGAATGGAGTAAAAAAAACCTAAAAGATTATCAGCTCTTTAAATGAGAACTACAGTAATAATCGGTTCTAAAAATTACTATCTTGGACACCAACTTTTAACAGAACAAATTTTTACTAAGTAGATGATTCACAACTCGATTATTGATGCTATTGGAAATACTCCGCTGGTTAAATTGAACCGTCTAACTGAGAATCTGGATGCAGAGGTAACCGTGAAGGTAGAGTATTTAAATCCGGGGCAAAGTGTCAAAGACAGAATAGCAGTTAAGATGATTGATGATGCAGAAAATGCAGGATTGATTAAACCCGGCGGGACCATTATTGAAGGGACATCGGGTAACACAGGGATGGGGCTGGCACTGGTTGCCGCGGTGAGAGGTTATAAATGTGTATTTACGACAACTGACAAACAGAGCATGGAGAAGGTGAATTTGTTGAGGGCACTTGGTGCAACTGTTGAAATATGTCCAACAAATGTTGAACCGGATGATCCAAGGAGTTACTACTCTGTAGCAAAACGGTTAAGTGAGGAGATTCCAAATTCGTACTATCCGAATCAGTATGATAATTTAAGCAACCGTGAAGCTCACTATGAGACTACCGGCCCTGAAATATGGAATCAGACTGATGGTAAGATTACACATTTTGTATGTGGCATCGGAACAGGAGGGACTATCACAGGTACAGCCCGATATTTAAAAGAAAAAAATCCTGATGTACAGGTCATAGGTGTGGATAGTGTGGGTTCGGTATATAAACACTACTTTGAGAGTGGTGAGTTTAGCAAAGATGAGATCAAGCCATATTTGACAGAGGGGATTGGTGAGGACATTATCCCCGGAAATGTTGATTTTGATTACATCGATGATGTTGTACAGGTAAACGATAAAAATGCACTTACCACCACCAGGGAGCTTGCAAAGCATGAGGGATTATTTGTGGGCGGCTCTTGTGGTGCGGCTGTATTTGGTGCATTGGAGTATGCAAAAAGAGAGAAACTTGGTAAAGAGTGCTTGATGGTTGTTATTTTACCTGATAGCGGAACCAGATACATTTCAAAGATCTACAATGATCAATGGATGAAAGAAAATGGTTTTATCTAATTAGAGTTAAACATTTTAAAATTTGAATTCAGATTAAAAATATGGATCCACAAAAAAAACAAAAAAAAGGCAAACCGATTGAGATTGAGTTGAGTGATAGCGAAGCTACAGGTACATATTCAAATCTTGTTATGATCACACACTCTCCATCTGAATTTGTATTTGATTTTATCGCTATGATGCCGGCTGTGAAAAAAGCTAAAGTAGTAAAGCGGCTTGTTTTAACACCGGATCATGCAAAACGTCTCGCTTCAGCATTGATGGATAACATCCGTAAATATGAGAGTGAGCATGGCCAGATTACAATACGTGAGAAACTGGACGTTCCATTGAACTACAGAGGCCCACAACCCGAAGCATAAGCATTTTCGTAATCAATATATTTGGCCTTATATCTCCTCTCTTGCTATTTCTTGGTCAGGATCAACAATATGATCCCTGTCATCAAAAATAGTGCATGTGGGAAAATTGCTGCAAAGAGGGGGGATAACGTACCTGCTGCACCAAACGGCTCAATTACTTTCATAAATGCCAAATAGATAAAGCTTACTGCCAATCCTGCTCCAATGTAGAACCCTTTTCCTCCTTTTCTGCGCTGGGCTGCCAATGCAAAACCTATCAGGCATACGGTAATAATTGAGATTGGATAGGCTATTCGTCCATATAACTGAACCTTAGGCAACTCAATACCGCCGGCACCTATTCGCTGAATGGAACTTAGATATTCAAATGCTTCGGGATAGGTTAATTGATAGATATCTGATGTGCGCCTTACCAGGTCCCTTGGCAACAGGTTGATATCAAAAAATTCTCTCTCTGTTTCCATCTCCTGAATCCGATTATCATAAAAGGTTCGAATTCTTGCCCGATCCGTAATCCAGTTGGAGGTAGAATCGACCCACATAATTCTATTGGCATTTACGACCCTGGAAATTTTGTTACCGGAGTATTCAATCAGATGGATCCTGTATCCAACATTGGTATTGGCATCATAGAAGTTGATATTGATAATGGTCGAATCTGAATCTTGCCTGTAAATCCCCCCTCTGTCGAGCCGTTCACCGCTTCTGCCAAGATAGGTCTGTTCAAATTCAATACGCTCAGCATTTGAAATAGGGATGACATAAGCATCCAGGTAACTGATCCCCGAAGCCAAGATTAAACCTAAAAAAAGATAGGGCATTAATAATCTGTAAAGACTAACACCGGAAGCTTTTAGGGCAATAATCTCAAATCTTTCTGTCATTTGCCCGGTCAGTAATAATATGGCTACAAAAACAGCAAGGGGCATCACCAGGCGAGTCATTTCAGGAATGTAATTGAGATAGTACAAGTTCCATATATCAGCCAATGGTGCTCCCCGGTCTCTGAATTCATCGCTATTTTCAGAAAAATCGATCAGAATAAAAATGCAGATCAGTACAGCCAACATAAATAGCGTGATGGTTAGTACCCGGAAAAATATGTATCGATCCAGTTTATTCACTGCGCTTCAAAAAATTTGTAATCTTAATTGATGTAGTTACGTGAAGAGTCAGAATGATACCGATGATCATGTAGAAAATGTTTATCCCCCACATCCCCATAAACGGTGAGATGACATTTCGATCTCCCAATTTCTCACCCTGAATAATGGCAACAAAATAGAGTGTAAGCAGAACACAGCTGATAACTGCTGCAATCCCAATATTGCCTTTTCGGGTAAGAATACCAATGGGTGCCCCAAGTAGTACAAAAACAACACATGCAAAGGGAATGGAGAATTTTTTATGGACCTCTACCATGAACTCAGAAATGCGTAAGTCTCTCCACGTAAGATTTGATTTCAGATTCTGAAGTTCAGGTCTGTAGTGATCCACTGCACTAATCGCTCTGTTAATGGATGAATTTTGTGTTCTGGTGTTGGGTTGGAAACGAAGAGATACAAATCTTGAATCAGCTAAATAGGTTGTATCGGAAACTATTTCACGTGATAGTTCAAAAACCCGGGTTTCGGGTATATTCATTGGAGCATCCCGGCCATGTTGTATTTTATTGCGAAAATTTTGGACCTCTCTCATTTTCTCCTGCTCTAACGTATCGATAACAGCAATCATGGCCTCAGCGCTCATTGTTCGATCTGTTCTGGTACGTTGATCCGGATTGGACCTGGAAAAAGCCAAATCTGAGAGATCAAAACTCATTCTGTAACGGCTAAATGTACTTTTCTCAAGAGTTTCATCTCTGCGATCCTGTCCGGGTATGTATCGCAATATGGAACCGTTGAGAAGATGAAGTGAAAGTGTGCTCTCATCCGGACTTTCTAAAAAACCTTTTTCAGCATTGATAAATGCCCGGTTACGTGTGTCAGATGCTTCTTGTATCACCGTTACATCAAAAAGGGAGTCATTTTCTGAGTCTATTTCCGAGATCAAAAAGGTGTAACCATCCAGATTGTCGTAAAAAGTTGCAGGTTGAAGGTCAAAAGCAGGCTTTTGGGTTCGAATGTCAATAAATAGTGATCGGGCTTTGTGATTGGATTCCGGCAGAATATAATTTGAAAAATAGGCAGTGAACAGAAAGAGTAGAAACCCCAAAAACAGTATGGGTGTAATCAATTTTATCGGGTTGATGCCTGCTGCCCGAAGCGCAGTTAATTCATTCCACTCAGAAAATTTTCCAAAACCGATCAACGTCGACACAAGTACAGACATAGGTACAGCCAATACGACCATGTATGCCAAATTATTCAGAATCAACTCAATTACGATCGATATTGGCAAACCTTTTCCTACAAGTTTATCTACATGCAGTATTAAAAACTGCATCAGCAGAAGAAACATGATGGAAAAAAAACAGAAAAAGAAAGGACCTATGTGTTTCTTTATCAGGTCTTTCTGAACATGATTAATCATTGAATACTACAATATCTTAAACTCAGTTGAATCAAATGTAAGGGATAATTATGAAAAAGTGATTGTTGAAACCGGTTAAAGGTTATCGATATAAATATAACAATAACATTCACCGATTTGTTATATCGTATTTGGTAGAATCATTCATTAAGTTATTCCCGATGATATTTTTAACATTTCCGATAATATTTTATTATTCGGATTGTTACATCGGAATAATTTTTGGCTACTAAAATCAATCATCCACATATTGCATCAAAGCTACGACGGTTAATATTTTGGTTATCCGGTAATGTCAATTATCAGCTGATATTTTCAAAATATCAGTTGCATAAAGGTTGAAGAATTGTGTCTGGCTACCGTCGGTTTATCTACGTAATACTTATCGGATCTCTTCTACAGGCTGCAAATACTCAATTGCTGACTGCACAGGATCTGAACGACTCATCAACAGTTGTTTATCCGGATACGACAGATCAGAACCCGGATATTTCAAGGTCATTCAGAACAGTTTCCGGCTATCATGTAAGCAGACCATTTTTACATCCCATTCCTGCTCTCTATTTCCTCTCCCTGCATGAAGAGACTGTGAGGATCACACACTACTACCAAAGAGGTTACTTCATCGAAAAAGAGGTAGGAGGATATCGCTCAGGTGCTCCTGCCATGTACTCATTTAAAGAGTACTCTGCTGCCAGTAAACAAGAAGCTATACGCTCAAACTGGTCACAACTTTTACTGGAGTCAAGACAGGTTGATGAGAGCAGAAGAGGCCTGCTTGATTTTAGAATCACAGTTCCCGGAGGCAGGCAATCTGCTTTTACAACAATTTTTGGCAGGCCTGAAGTAAACCTTAGAGTGAATGGCTTGGCACAAATGAATGTGGGGGCCTCAGTTCAAATTTCTGAAGATCCTTCACTGCCTCCTGATCAGCAAACCAGAATAGATCCTACTTTTGATCAAAATCTGCAGCTCAACATACAGGGTACCATTGGTGATAAACTTACCATTCAAACCGACTGGGATACTGAACGTGCTTTTGAGTATCAAAACCGTCTCAGCATCAACTATCAGGGGTATGAAGATGAGATCATCAAATCGATTGAAATGGGTAACGTCACAATGAATACGGGTAATTCACTCATTCGTGGCAGCGGTGCTCTTTTTGGAATCAAATCTGTGGCTGAATTGGGTTCTTTGCGACTAACATCCATTTTGTCACAGCAAGATGGTGAGAGCAATGTTGAGACAATCCGTGGCGGTTCACAAGAGAGACAAATCCGTATTCGCCCTGCGGATTACAGTGATGATCGTTTCTTCTTCATGGATTTTTATACCAGACAACAATTTGAAAACAGCATGTCTAACCCACAGCAACTATTGCAGACACTACAGGTTGCAGATGTTGAAATTTGGGTTCTTCGTGAAAATATACAGGCAGAGGAAGGGTCAAGACTTGCTGTTGCACTTGCGGAAATGGGGGTCAATCAAAACCCTGACGGATCCTACGCACCACCCGATAACCGGTCTGACGCATTTCCTCAGACACTCCTGAATCAATTCAGAGATCCGCAGGTGGGTGTCTCAGCTTCAGACCTGGGCATTGAGGATTCCCGAAATTTTGAGGAGGGATATTTTACGCTGTTACAGGAAGGAATCGATTATAATGTCAATAAAATATCCGGTTATATCTCTTTGCGAAGGCCGCTTGGATCGAGAGAGGTTCTTGCCGTGGCATTTAATTACAGGGGCCCCGGTGGAGAAAATATCAATGTCGGTGAAATTAACAGGGGGGGTGGAGACAGAATCTTTCTGAAAATGCTGAGGCCAAAAAATGTATCCACAGATAATATGCTGTTTCCCATAACGATGCGCAATGTCTACTCACTCGGTGTAAGTGGTATTACCCGTGAATCACTTGAGATTGAGTTGATGTTTACGGAAGAAAATATCGCAAGAAACAGACTTCCTGGAAGAGGTACTACACTTTTACAGGATTTAGGCCTTGATCGAGTGGATTCACAAGGTGCTCTGGATCCGGACAACCAGATCGATTTTGGAACAGGTACACTGGATGCCCAAAACGGCCTGATTAT
>SKZL01000156.1 GCA_007127395.1 Balneolaceae bacterium | reverse complement strand
TAGGAGCCGGTGTTACTTACGGGTTCGATTTAGAAGAGATCGGTATACAAGTAAACGGAACCTATACTCTGAATGAAAACATGCGCGTGGGAGCGGATGTAATCTACTGGCTAATGGATGATGAATTTGGAGATTTCACAGCTATGGAAGTGAATGCAAATTTTCATTATCTCTTCTACAATGAAAACGATCTGGTTCTCTATGGCCTGGGTTCATTGGGTATCCACTATGTAAGTTATTCATTCAGCATGTTTGGATTCTCAGAGTCTGTATCCGATACTGAATTGGGCCTTGGTATTGGAGCAGGGCTTGAGTACAATTTAGGGGCTGTTAAACTGTTTGCTGAGCCGAGAATTTTCCTGAGTGGAATAGATCAGTTTGCATTTTCAGCAGGTGTCAGGCTACCTATCTGATTCTCTGACAGAAAGTGGTAAAATTCTATTAAAAAAAGCATCCGGAATCAATGGCCGGATGCTTTTTTTTGTTAATCAGCAAGTACACCATGGCGTATTCCTCCTGTTGACACGATGATCCCATCTTCACTATACCAATCCAGACACTCATCCAGAATCAACAAGCCTGCCAATATAACATCCCCTCTCCCCTTGAGAAATACCGGATATTCCTTTTCAATCTCTTCAGATCTCATTTGTGAAAATTCAGATATAAATCTCTCAACTTCAATTTTTGAAAGATAATATCCGTTAATAAGTTGAGGAAGGTACTGTTGCAGACTCATTTGAATGGCTGCCATTGAAGTTACCGTACCTGCCACTCCAACCAGTTTAAACGGTTTGGCCGGTACAGGGTAGGTTTTCAAATGGGCCCTTATATTAAATCTGACAGTTTCTATAGCTTTTTCATCCGGTATCGGAGCTCTCAAATATCTTTCTGAAAATCGAACACTTCCCATGTCCATTGAGTAACCCTCTTCATAACCAAAACCCGTTCCAGTAGCTACCTCTGTACTTCCACCCCCAATATCAAGAATCACATATCGATTTGATTCATCAACGTTCAATACCTGTAGTGCACCCTTATACGTAGTTGTAGCCTCCTCTTCTCCGGATAGAATCCTGACCGGCCAGCCTGTCTCCTCTTTAACTTTTCGCAAAAATTCATCCCGGTTGGATGCATCCCTGACCGCACTGGTGGCAGTAACGACTGTTTTTGAAATGAGTATCGGATCAATTTTGATTAATTCATCTTTGTACTCTTTGATGACATCAATAACCCTTTTCTGGCTATCCGGATGGAGATTCCTCTCACGATCTACATTTTTTCCCAGCCTTGGAATACGCTGACGTTCCTCTATTACAGTAAGGCCGCTTAAGCTCTTCTCAGCCACCAACATGAGAACCGAATTTGTGCCGATATCAATGGATGCAATCATACCAATTAAACCCTCTTCGTCAGATGGAAAAGAATCCACTCATTTTCTTGTTGCAAGTCAACAATGTTGACCGGTTCATTAACCAGTGAGTCCCTGATACTTTTTTCATCTACATCAAGCAAACCGGTTAAACAGATTGTACCATTCTCATTTGCTTTGCTCACAAAAAAAGGAATCAGCTCAAGTATTATATTACGATTAATATTTGCAAGAATAATATCAAATTTTTCATCTTTTTTGATCTGCTCAGTACTGCCGAAACGGATATCCACACTCTTTTCCACACCATTTATCAGAGTATTTTCAAACGCATTTTCCTTGCTCCATGGGTCAATATCAAAACCAACAGCTTTTTTAGCACCCAGTTTAATTGCAGCTATCGCCAGAATTCCGGTTCCTGTGCCTGCATCCAATACTGTTTTATTCTTGAAGTCAATCTGATCCAACTGTTTGAGCATCAGGCGTGTTGTTGCATGATAACCGGTTCCAAAAGCCATTTTTGGATCTATTTCAAGTAATATTTCATCCTGTTGAGCCACCTCGCCCGACCATCTTGGCCGTACCAAAAATTTATCGATTCGCTGTGGTTGTATAGACTGCTCCCAAACCTGGTTCCAATTCTCCTCTTCAATCTGGCCGATCTCTTTCATGGATGCATTGGGAATCAAAAGGATCATCTGCTCAATCATTTCTCTGCTCGTATCACTAAATCTGGGAGCTTCAATATAAGCGAGTAACTGATTTTCCAACTGTTCAAATCCGTAAAAGTCCAACTCTGCAAGTTCAGCAATCATCTGTTCATGATACCGGTCATCTAACTCAAAGAGTATCTGTATGTAATTCATGATGGTATTCGATTATAGATCAATTCAAGCAGAACGTCTCCTACAGCTTGTAAAACCTCTTTGTCAATAATCTCCATATTGTCATTATGAGTATGCCAATAGGGTGGAAAATCGACATTTCCGGTGACACCGACTCTGTGGTGAATGATATTGATCATCGGAATTCCAGTCAATCTTTCTACAATAATATGATCATCAGAGATCATGCCCCCTCTTTCATCAAGAAATAGCTGATCATATCCAAATTCAGCAGCAATGGACCAGATCTCATTCACCAGGTTTGGAGCAAATTGCATAGAGTATCCCTCCTTTGGAAAAACTGCATTCACACCGCCAACCATATCCAGAAGGATCCCAAACCGAGGACTATAGCCCGGTACAGGCGGATTATTTCCCCAATATCTGGATCCCAGAAAGTAGTTATCCAGATCAGAAGTCATGCCGTAATCTTCACCATCAAACAGTATGATATCTACACCTATGGGCAATTCATTTTCAGAAAAGATACGTGCAAGCTCCATCAAGACACCCACACCACTGCCTCCGTCATCGGCCCCAAGGATAGGTGAATCAGGGTCGGCTGGATCCTCCTCAGCCCTTGGCCTGGAGTCCCAATGTGCTGCCAACAGAATACGATCACTAAAATCAGCCCCGAATGATGCAATCAGATTGTACATATTCAACGTATCACCATAAACGACTGTTTGAAAAGATTGAATATAGACAGAACGGTTCCCAGCGTGCTCCCTGAAATGGGAATTAAACATTTGAATGGCCTCTCTGTGTGCTGCACTGTTTGGGACTCTGGGGCCCAAATCGACCTGTGCCTGTATATGCTGATAGGCATTTTCTGAAAGGAATTGAGGGACATCCCTCCCCTGTTCGCTAAATTGCAGTCCGGTCCTCTCCTCTTGGCCACAAGAAATTGCAATCATTATGATCACGAAACCGGATATAATCAGCCCCTTATTTTTCATATCTGCAATAGTTGAAAAGAGTACGAGAGATTACGAGTTCAGGAGTTCAATCCGTCTGGCTGCATTGAGAATATCACCTTCCTTAAAAGCATCGCCCATGAACTGAATTCCAACCGGAAGGCCATTTGAGTGTGTTCCTGCAGGTACACTTACAGCGCAGATACCTGCAAGGTTTGCTGAGATCGTAAAAACATCATTCAGATACATTTGCAGTGGATCGTCAAGTTTTTCTCCCAATTTAAAAGCCGTTGTCGGGGCTGTAGGAGATACAATAACATCCACTCCTTTGAAGGCTTCCGTAAAATCCTGTTTAATCAATCTTCTCACTTTCTGAGCTTTCGCATAATAGGCATCATAATAACCGGAACTCAATACATAGGTCCCCAGGAGAATTCTCCTTTTTACTTCCGGTCCAAAGCCTTCCGTTCTCGATTTTT
>SKZL01000379.1 GCA_007127395.1 Balneolaceae bacterium | reverse complement strand
TTTCACACCCGACAATTGTCGGGGTCGGGATGTCGCTCCAGCTTTTCGCTACGCTTCGTGGGAATCGGTGCGCTCTGAGCACTTTTCACTTTTCACTCAATTTTACTCCTCCTCCCAGATCATCACCACTCTATCCCCTCTGGAGTTGACCGATCCCCGATACATACCTGCACTGTTCATCTGCATAGAGATATTCCCATCTTTATCAACAGCTACAAAACCGCCATCACCCGGATTTAATCGCTCTGTCAGCACAAAGTTCAGTGCCTCTTGCAGTGAAGCCCCATGAAACTCCATGTAGTTTGCAATGGTATTTGCCGACACATTTCTCATTATTTGTTCTCCCCAGCCGGTTGCTGAGATAGCTGCAACATGGTTCGCAAATGTACCGGATCCTATTATAGGCACATCACCGACGCGGCCAAACTGTTTGTTGGTCATGCCGCCCGTAGATGTTGCAGCTGCAAGATTTCCATTCATATCCAACGCAACGGCGCCTACAGTTCCAAACTTCTCGCCTTCAACCCAGATCGCATTATTCGGATCCATAAGGTTCATCGCCTCATTTGTCTGGCTGCGCTGCCACTGTCGATAGCGTGTATCGGTTCTAAAATATTCATTTTCCACCCTCTCAACATCCGTCTGATCTGCGAATTGTTCTGCTCCCTGGCCGGAAAAGAAGATATGGGGTGAATCTTCCATCACTTTTCTGGCCAATGAAATCGGGTTTTTTACTGTCGTAAGACCGGTAAGAGCTCCTGCCGCCAGCGTGGATCCGTCCATGATCGCTGCGTCCAGCTCGTGCTTCCCATCTATCGTAAACACAGCACCCCTTCCCGCATTAAACAGTGGATTATCTTCCAGGCTGTTTACCACCACTTCAACAGCATCGAGGGCAGACCCTCCCTCTCTCAGAACAATCTCACCAACCCTGAGTGCATTACGAAGCCCATCATAATATTGCTGTTTCAAAGAGTCCGGCATCTCTCTGGAGATGGTTCCTGCTCCGCCATGCAGCGCAAGAGCCCACTCTGTTTGCGGTGACTCTGCATCATCACATGCTGTTGTTGCAATGATTAGCAGAATGGCGACTCCAATAACATTCAATATTTTCATGACTGTTTTATCCTTTTAAATGATTTTTCTTTTCTCCGAAATCCGTCAATCTTTCCTGATGAACCAGGCAAAAGATGACTATCAAACACATTCACATCTTGTCTGAGGAAGATAATAACCGATTATGCAGAAATAAAAAAACCCGGCATTTTAAGGTGCCGGGTTTTTTTTAATGTCTATTTTTTCTCCTTTTTCGGACGAAAGGCATCCATGAAATCGAGAGGTATTGGCAGGAATGTAAATGTAGAGTTGTCACTTCCAATCTCCACCATGGTCTGCAGATACCTGAGTTGCAGTGCAGTAGGCGTTTTTTCAATCATCTCACCTGCTTGAACAAGTTTGGTTGCGGCTTCAAATTCACCCTGTGCGTTGATCACTTTCGCTCTTCGGTCACGCTCACTTTCGGCCTGACGCGCCATAGCACGTTTCATCGTCTCCGGCAGTATAACATCTTTCACCTCAACAGAGACCACTTTGATTCCCCATGGATCGGTTTGTCTGTCAATGATATCCTGAATTTGCTTGTTGATTTTATCGCGATCAGATAACAACTCATCCAGTTCAAACTGACCCAGAACACTACGCAAAGTCGTTTGAGCCAACATGGATGTTGCTGCTATGTAACGTTCCACCTGGATCACCGCTTTCTCCGCATCCACAACACGGAAGAATGTAATCGCATCCACATTAACCGTCACGTTATCCTTGGTAATAACCTCCTGACGCTCCACATTGATTGTCAGAACCCTCAGATCTACCCGCTCTATCTTATCAATGAAAGGAATCAAAATGATCAAACCGGGTCCCTTTGTACTCTGGAATTTCCCAAGTCGGAAAATTACACCCCTCTCATATTCTCTCATTATTTTAAACATTTGTGGTAAAAACACGGATAAAAAGATGACCAGTGTGATTACCCATACCAACATATTTGTTAATGCTGCCGGATCTTCCATAATTATTATACCTTATGATTTTGTTTCTGTTTTTATCTTAAAATTCATTTCCTGCTGTTAAAATACGACTGCAGCGTCAATCTTCGAATTTTTTTGGCTCTTTTATTTTACAGTAATGGCTGTTAAAAAATTTATCAACATCACTTTTCTTGCGCGATACCAAAAAATTATTGAGATTCATGCGATTCTGGTTCCGCTGCATTAGAAAGCGGCCTCACAATTACCCTGAGTCCTCTATATTCGACAATTTCTGCACGGTCGCCCTCCTTCAGTTCATGCTCACTGTCCGCTGTCCAATATTCACCATCAAAAAAGACTCTCCCCGAAAAATTCGGGCTTATCGTATCTGTAACTTCTACTTTCTTTCCGATCGTCGACTCCAATCCGGTAATCGGTGGATTAAATAGTGATTTCACTCCATAAGTTACAATCCATCCAAAAAATGCCGCTGTTAAAAGAGTGGCCGGTATCAGCCAGAAGAGTGAAAGAGAGATCTCATCAGGCAAGTCCTGGAATAGCATCAACGCACCAAGGAAGAATGCCACAGCCCCAGCACCTATCAACAATCCAAATGCGGGTGTAAAAGCTTCCGCTACAAACAGAAGAATTGCCAACCCTATTAATATGAATCCTGCGATATTTATTGGCATTGCAGCAACACCATAAAGTAACAAAATCAATGCAATTACACCCGAAACACCCGGTATGATTCCACCCGGATTGGTTACTTCCCCAATGATTCCATAGATCGCAATCAGTGTTAAAATAAGCATCACTTCCGGACGTATAATAAACCCGAAAAATATCTCTGCCAGGTTTCTTGGCAGTTCAACCGGTTCTGCATCCCTTGTGTGAAGCGTTTTTCCTTCAACCTCCATTCCATCCATCTGTATCAGCAGATCCTGAAGGTCGTCTGCAATCAGGTCTATCACATTGAGATCCAGTGCTTCATTTGCAGTAATGGATGCTCCGTCCCTGACGGCGGATTTCGCCCACTCCACATTTTTACCCCTCTGCTCAGCAATCGACTCAATAAAGCTTTCCGAGAAGTTAAAGATCTTTTTCTGGGCTACTGTATCCATTTCACCCCCACCCATACTTACCGGTGAAGCAGCACCGATATTGGTAGCCGGAGCCATTGCAGCCACATGTGCTGCAAGTGTAATAAACGTCCCTGCACTTCCTGCGTTTGCACCTCTCGGTGATACATAAACGGCTGTAGGGTGCTCTGTCCCAAGAAGTGTCTGAACAATATCCTGTGTAGAATCTAATAATCCCCCCGGGGTATCCAACACAATGATCAATGCTTCATCGCTGTTTTCAATCGATTTCCGAAGCCCTCTATCAATGTATTGCGCACTTGTAGGCCCGATGATACCATTCACCCGTAGAACTGTGACAGTTCCGGGTTCACGATTCTCAGATACGGCCCTTTCCTCGTTATTATCAACAGAATTCGTCTGCTGATCCTGCATTACAAATGCACTGCCTGTGATAAATAGAAGCAGTGCGACTATGATCTTTTTATTTCGCATATAAATAGAAGTTAAATCCTGACCAAAGGGTTCCAAACCAATGTTTACCGATT
>SKZL01000368.1 GCA_007127395.1 Balneolaceae bacterium | reverse complement strand
ATCTGCACCCATCCGAGCTGATTCCAGCAAGTGAATAGGATGACGAATACTTGCCGCCAGGATCTCTGTATCCAAACCGTAGTTGTCATAAATAAGCCGGATATCTGCAATAAGGTTCATGCCATCACTCGAAATATCATCCAGCCGGCCAATAAACGGAGAGATATAGGTAGCACCCGCTTTGGCTGCAATTAAGGCCTGTGTAGCAGAAAAACAGAGTGTACAATTAGTCTTGATCCCCTCTTCACTGAACGTTTTGATCGCTTTGATACCATCTTTAATCAGTGGAACCTTCACCACTACATTATCCGCAATCTCTGCTATTCTCCTCCCCTCTTCCACGATTTCGGCATACGTGGTTGATATCACCTCTGCGGATACATCACCTTCTACAATTTCACAGATCTTTGCAATATGACTTTCAAAGTCTTTGACCCCTACTTTATAACATAGGCTTGGATTCGTCGTTACACCATCAAGTACTCCGAGTTCATTGGCTTCCCTGATTTCTTCCAGATTTGCGGTATCAATAAAAAATTTCATGGCTTTTTTTTCGTTCAATTTGAGGATTTCAGGAATATAATGATGTTATGGCTGAAGAAAGAATGATAATCGTTTTAATCCTCGGAAAAGTTGTATTATTTTAAGTAATGAAAAGAAGAACCAAATATCTACACAATTATGTCACAATCAAGTAAAGGATTTACATTGGGATTTCTGACAGGCGCAGTGGTCGGATCAGTGGTTGCACTATTATATGCACCCGAATCAGGCTCTAAACTTCGTGGGCAGGTATCCTATCGGGTCAGCTCTTATAAAGATGACGTTAACAAACTGATTCGTCAGTTAAAAGCCGAAAAGGAGAAGATCTCTTCTGAAGCAAAGAAACAAGGTGACGATGTTGTTACCGATGCCAAAAAACGGGCGGATGACTTGATTAAAGAGGCTGAAGCACTGCTCTCCAATATTGAAAAAGGGAAAATCAAAAACGGAAATTGATACCAGATTTCTGTTAATACGACGGTTCAACCGGTCCTGTCCAAAACGATAGCTATAAAAAAAGCCCTGACTTTGATCAGGGCTTTTTTGTTTTCAGATTTATTGAATAAAGAGAAACGATTTATGAATCACTCTCTTCTTCTTCAGACGTAGAATCATCTGCACCCAGTGTCTCAAACACTTTCTGAATATCTTCGTCCTGCTCGTCATAATCTGCTTTCGATCCAACGATCAGCTCGTCATATTTCAGCAGTCCGGTACCCGCAGGCACTTTATGACCGACGATGACATTCTCTTTCAGGCCTCTCAGAAGATCTCTCTTCGCCTCAATCGATGCCTGTGTCAGTACCTTAGTTGTTTCCTGGAATGACGCTGCCGACAACCAGCTCTCTGTGGAGAGTGATGCCCGTGTAATACCCAACAGAATCGGCTTGGAAATAGCAGGCTCCGCTTCACGGGTCTGAAGTTCCTCTTTATCTTCGCTGATCAGTTCATTGTTATACTCACGAACCTGTCGGCGATCAAGAATTGCTCCCATTTTCAGATCACTTCCTCCCGGATTGGTTACTACAAATTTACCAATCAGTCCGTCATTAACATTGTTGAGTTCAAAGCGGTCAACTTTGTCACCTTCCAGATACATAGTGTCTCCCGAATCGGTAACTTCCACTTTCTGCATCATGGTACGAACTATCACCTCAATGTGCTTATCATTGATCTTCACACCCTGCAGACGGTAAACTTCCTGGATCTCATTCACCAGATAAGACTGAACTGCGAATGGGCCGAGAATATTCAGGATCTCCTGTGCCGGTATTGTACCGTCAGAGAGTGCCTGCCCTGCCCTCACAAAATCATTCTCCTGTACCAGGATATGTTTTGAAAGTGAGATCAGATAACGCTTCTCTTCAGAACCATCTTTACTTTCGACGATAACTTCCTGTGAGCCTCTCTTACGTCCGCCCATCTTGACGATACCGTCAATTTCAGAAACGGCAGCAGGATCACTTGGTGATCGCGCTTCGAAGAGTTCGGTTACTCTTGGCAGACCGGCTGTAATATCTTTCGATTTGGATGCTGCTCTCGGAATCTTGGCCAATGCCTGACCCGCCTGTACCTTCTCACCATCTTCAACGGTGATGTGTGTTTCAACAGGCAGTGTGTTTTCACGGATTCGGTCATCCACACCTTTCACAACCAGTGTCGGCACTAATGAACGGTCACGGGAGTCGATTATCACCTTCTCTCTGTGTCCGGTCTGTGCATCAGTATCAGCAGTGTAGGTAATCTCCTCAATGATATCCTTATACTCAACAACACCATCAATCTCACTGAAGATCATAGCATTGTACGGATCCCACTTACACAGAGGCATTCCTTTTGGAACCTTATCGCCCTCTTCAATAAGCATTTCTGAACCGTAAGGCACATTGTATGAAACCAGAATCTTGCCATCTTCACCGACTATCTTCAACTCACCTGCACGGCTCAACACCACATTGTGTACCTCTTCACCGTCATCGTACTCAACTACCCGGATATTCTCAAATTCAACTTTTCCGTCAAATTTGGCTTTGTGTTGTGAGTCTGATTCCATTCGTGATGCCGTTCCACCCACGTGGAAGGTTCTCAGTGTAAGCTGTGTACCCGGCTCACCGATCGACTGTGCGGCAATAACACCTACAGCTTCACCGGTTTCAACCAGGCTGTTTCTGGCCATGTCTCGTCCATAGCACTTCGCACATACTCCTCTTTCGGTTTCGCATGTAAGTACTGAACGAATTTCAACCTCTTCAATGGAGGTCTCTGCAACTTTTTTGGCGATCTTTTCAGTAATCAACTGGTTCGAATCACAAATGTGCTCATCAGTGATCGGATCCTTGATTTCATGCATCGACACACGTCCGATGATTCTGTTCTCCAGACTCTCGATAATATCTTCATTATCTTTGAGCGCCTGCATCCTGATACCCCTGAGGGTACCACAATCATTTTCGTTAATGATGATATCCTGAGATACATCCACCAGTCTACGGGTCAGATAACCCGCATCCGCCGTTTTAAGAGCTGTATCGGCAAGACCTTTACGCGCACCGTGAGTTGAGATAAAGTACTCAAGAACAGTTAGTCCTTCACGGAAACTGGAGAGAATCGGATTTTCAATAACCTCATTTCCCTGCTGCATCGAGCTCTTCTGCGGTTTCGCCATCAATCCACGCATACCGCCAAGCTGTCGGATCTGCTCTTTTGAACCCCTTGCGCCCGAATCTGCCATCATGAAGATAGAGTTGAATCCATCCTTATCGTCGGCCAGACTCTGGAAAAGAGTTTCAGATACCCTGTTTGTGGTGCTTGTCCACTTGTCAATCACCTGGTTGTATCGCTCGTTATCGGTAATGAAACCCATTTCGTAACGATCCTGAATCTCATTCACTTCATCCTGTGCTTTATCGATCAACTCCTGCTTTGCATTCGGAATGATGATATCCTCAAGGCTGAATGAAAGGCCTCCTGTTGTTGCTCTTTCAAATCCGAGCTTCTTCATGTTGTCCAGGAAGGCCGCAGTCTCTTTGGTGCCTGTTTCATTATGTATTTCACCGATCAGTACACGAAGCTCTTTTTTACCAAGAGTCTTGTTAACAAAAGGTACTCCAATCGGTACAATCTTATT
>SKZL01000189.1 GCA_007127395.1 Balneolaceae bacterium | reverse complement strand
GGGCCCGACAATCGGCCTGTGGGATCAGCAGGGTGGCGTTCCGGGGAAAGGAGATTATCCGCTCTATCCGAACACTGCACATTCAATAGAGTTGAATGCTGAGGTTTATGTGCCGGAGTGGGGAAAAAATGTGCTCATTATGCTTGAGGAAGATGCCATTTTTGATGGCGAAAACGTATGGTATATCGATGGGCGGATGGAAGAATTCTATCTGATACCCAGGCAAAAGTAGAGGCCAAAAACCGTAAATGAAATTAATTAAAGGATTTCTGTAAGGAAGCAGACATTCCGGTATCTTACAGATACATTTTATAAGTATCATTTTAAAAAAAATCTGTTCATGAATATTGCTCGTGCAAACGAAATCCTTGAAAATACATTTGGATACAAAACCTTCAGGCCAAATCAGGGTGAGGTAATCAGCAATGTACTAACCAAAAAAGATACACTGGTGATTATGCCAACCGGGGGTGGTAAATCGCTATGTTATCAGATACCGGCACTCATCTTTGAAGGCCTCACAATTGTAATCTCTCCTCTGATTTCATTGATGAAAGATCAGGTTGAGCAACTAACCCAATTCGGTGTTGATGCCCTCTTTTTAAATAGCTCGCTAAGCCGTGAACAGTACCGTTCCAATGTTGCAAGATTGAAAAGGGGTGATATCAGATTGCTGTATCTGGCACCTGAAACCCTGATGATGGATGCTACGCGTAACCTGTTGAAAAATCTTCGGATTGACTGTTTCACAATTGATGAGGCACACTGTATCTCCGAATGGGGGCACGATTTCAGGCCTGAATACAGACAACTTGCAGAGGTGCGTAAGGAGTTTCCTGAGGCTGTTTGCCTGGCACTTACAGCGACCGCAACACCCAGGGTGAGGGAAGATATCAGGAATATTCTGGAGATGAGGGAGTCAGCCACATTTGTCTCCAGTTTTGATCGTGAAAACCTTTTTTTGAAAGTGGCAGACAAAGAGAAACCCCTCGAACAGATCTTGGACTTCCTCTACACACGCCCCAAACAGTCAGGAATCATCTACTGCTTTTCGAGACGACAGGTAGATGAATTGTACTCTGATCTTAAATATGAAGGGCACAAAGTGCTTCCTTATCATGCCGGTCTATCGGAATCTGATAGAACGAAAAATCAGGATGCTTTTATTAAAGACGATGTGAATATCATCGTAGCAACGATTGCATTTGGAATGGGGATCAACAAGCCTGATGTACGTTTTGTGATCCATCATGATATGCCACAGAATATTGAGTCTTACTATCAGCAGATTGGACGTGCCGGGCGTGATGGCCTTCAGGCAGACTGTTTGCTGTTATACAGTTATTCGGACAAACAAAAAATTCAATATTTCATCAATCAAAAAGAGGGTGAAGAGAAAGAGATAGCGGAAAAGCATCTGGACTCCCTCATCGACTATCTGGAAGAGTCTAAGTGCAGGAGAGTGCCGCTGCTCAGCTATTTTGGTGAAAAAGCCGATCAGCAGAGTTGCGGTATGTGTGATAACTGCCTTTTACAAGAGGGTGACATGGAAGATTTGACAGTTCAGGCTCAAAAATACCTGAGCTGTATTGCAAGAACCGGTGAAAAATTTGGAGCATATCATATAGCTGATGTCCTTCGCGGTTCAAAGGCCAAAAAAATCTTACAAAACAAGCACGATGAGGTTTCCACATACGGGATCGGAACAGATTGGTCCAAAAATCAGTGGATCCAACTCTCAAGGTTGCTCATACGGCAGGGAATTGTAGAGAAAGATGCGGATCATGGAAGCCTGTTACTGACAGAGTCAGCTCAATCCATATTGAAAGGTGATGAGAGAGTGTTGGGATTGCTGGACAGGACTCAAACATCTGAAGCGGGAGAGCCGATTACCAGGACATCAGATGAGGTTGAGCAGAAGTATAATGAACATCTCTTTGAAGAGTTAAGGAAGCTGAGGAAGAGGATCGCTGATGATCAGGAGGTGCCGCCATATGTGATCTTTCCGGACACAACACTAATGGAAATGTCCTATTTCTACCCAATGGATGAAGATAAACTGATTGGAATTTACGGTGTCGGTTCTGCAAAAATGAAGAAATATGGGAGTGATTTTCTGAAAATTATCCGGCTCTTTTGCGAAGAGAACGGTATCGAAGAGAAATCAAGAGTTCTGGAAAAAAAGGTGAAAAAGTCGACGACACTGAAACAACATCATCTTGTAGGTGATGAGTATAAAAAAGGAAAATCGATCAATCATCTGGCTGAACAATTTGGAGTGAAAAGTGTCACCATTTTGAGCCATCTGAAAAAGTACCTGGATGAAGGAAACAGCCTGAATCCTGATCTGATCATAGAGGCATCGGAGTTGTCTGAAAGAAAAAGGGCAGAGGTTTTCAGTTCAATGAAGAAGGTTGGCCCTGATTTGCTAAAGCCTATATATGAAGATTTGAAGATAGAGGTGGATTATGGAGAGTTGCGAATTTTGCAGCTGGCATATCTGGCAAAAAATGGTGATCAGAATTAAAGTATGTCTGTAAAGGATTTTATCGCTTCACTTAAGAGAACTCCGGCAGGAATGTTTAATCCATGGTTTCACATGGATGGAAAAAATGATCTCTCTGCAGAGGCACCTCTTGTACGCAGAAAACAGCTGGAGGCATATCTGAGTGAAAGAATAGGGAAAGCCCGTTATCTGTTTATTGCAGAGGCATTGGGCTATCAGGGCGGACACTTCACCGGTATTGCAATGACTTCAGAGCGTATTCTGCTTGGGCATCAACGGGAGAAATATGCCATCGAACCGGAACATGTGTTTAGGAGTGTTGAACCTCAGAGAACCAGCCGAAGTGAGATTAACAACCTGGGGTTGAGTGAACCTACGGCAACGATCATGTGGGGAGCATTGATTGATCTGGGTTTTGATCCCTATGAAACCGTCCTGTGGAATTCAGTGCCCTGGCACCCTTATCAAAAGTCGAAAGGGATGCTCTCCAACAGAACCCCGATGCGAAATGAGTTGAGATCAGGATTGAGACATTTGAAGAACTTTGTTCATCTGTTTCCGGGATCAAAAGTGATTGCTGTCGGACGAAAATGTGAAGAGAGCATGACTGAACTGGGAGTGAATCATGTGGGAGTGAGGCATCCGGCCAACGGAGGTGCACCCAAATTCAGAAAGCAGTTACAGGAAATAAGCAGATGAATGGGGAAAAGGATTCAACATTATCATTTTGATTAAAGAGAACTCTTCCGGAACATTCGGTGTGGTGATTTCAACAGATCTTTTCTCTCATCATCACTGTTCGGTACTTAGAATATTTGACTATTTATAACAACTCTTTGCAATAGATGTTCTATCAATTTGTTATTATTGCCACTTAAAATATAAATATTTCTGAATGCGCTATTTCGTTTTAAGAAATTTGACCACTGATAATTAAAAAATAAATAAATAGTTATGAGGATTAATCAACTCAAGGAATTTGGAACTGTCTGCCTGGTGGCACTAATGTTACCCTTAACCGGCTGTAATGAATCAACCGGAATATCGGATGAGCCATACTTTTCTTTGCCAAACAGATCCGGTGAAATAGTTAGCAGTGAGGAGTTAGACTTTTATGTTCAGACTGTTGTTGAAGGGCTTGAATTTCCCTGGGGGATGGCTTTTTT
>SKZL01000378.1 GCA_007127395.1 Balneolaceae bacterium | reverse complement strand
AAGTGGAGAAGTGGAGAAGTGGAGAAGTGGAGAAGTAAAGAAGTAAAGAAGTGAAAAGCTGGAGCGGGAGCGACAGTCCCGACACTTCGGGGTGGAGAAGTGGGTTAAGGACAAAATTCACATTTACATCGTCATCCTGTCCCGACAGCAGTCTGGATCAGGATCAGGATTTCCCCGACAACCGTCGGGGTGCAAAAAATGAGCAAAAGCAATGAGTTATGTAAAACCAATGAGTTAATTATTAGCACTATCTTTTGCATAACTCCGTGGTTTGGAGATCCTGACATGCGTCAGGATGACCATTAAATTAACCTTGAGCCCTGTAACCCTCGAGCCTTGCGCCCTGTGCCTTGCACCCTTTGAACCTTCCACCCTTTGAACCTTCCACCCTTTGAACCCCTGAGGGATCGGGACTGTCGCTCTGCTCCAGCCTGCACCCTTTGAACCCTGAACCCTGCACCCTTTGAACCCATTGAACCCTGAGCCCTGAGGGATCGGGACTGTCGCTCTGCTCCAGCCTGCACCCTTTGAACCCTGAGCCCTGTACCCTGCACCCTTTGTACCCTGTACCTACCCCAAATACGCCCGCAGCGCTGCGCTCCTATTATGGTGCCTTAACTTGCGAAGTGCTTTCTCCTTGATCTGCCTGACGCGCTCACGGGTTAGGTCGAATCGTTCACCGATCTCTTCAAGTGTCAGAGAGTGCTCACGGCCAATTCCGAAATAGAGACGGATCACTTCCGCTTCCCGTTTTGTCAGTTTCGATAATGCTCGTTCTATCTCCACTTTGAGAGACTCGCCCATCAAATCGTTATCCGGATCGGGAATCTCCTCATTCTCCAGAACATCCAGTAGACGGTTATCTTCACCCTGTGCAAAAGGAGCATCCATTGATAGATGACGGCCCGAAATCTTAAGCGTATCAGCTACTTCACCGACAGTCATTTCCAGGCTTTCGGCCAACTCAGCAGCCGATGGTACACGCTCATACTCCTGCTCCAGTTTGGAGAGCTCTTTACCAATTTTGTTCAATGCACCGACACGGTTCAGCGGAAGCCTTACAATACGGCTCTGCTCGGCCAGTGCCTGCAAAATAGACTGACGAATCCACCAGACCGCATAGGAGATAAACTTAAAACCACGAGTTTCATCAAATCGCTTGGCAGCCTTAATCAATCCCAGGTTTCCCTCGTTGATCAGATCTCCGAGTGAGAGACCTTGATTTTGATACTGTTTGGCCACAGAAACCACAAACCGCAGGTTTGCCTTCGTTAACTCTTCCAGTGCCCTTTGAGATCCTTTCTGAATCTCTTTCGCTAGCCTTACCTCGTCATCCGGAGTAATGAGCTTCTCCTTTCCAATTTCGTGCAGGTATCGATCTAATGATTCTGATTCGCGTGTTGAGATTCCTGAACTTTTTGCCACGTTTATTCTGCTTTAATGAAGGTTAAAATAGCCAGTTTCTGTAGATTACGCTGCCGGCTGCCGTTTGTTGCATGATACAATTATACAAGCTGCATAATATAGTAAACTTTCCGCTCAAAATGTAGTGCTTTTTCATCCGCTTTACACCAAATCTAAAAAGGAACTACCATGCAATTTGACATTTATATTATAATAGTCCAAAATTGTTTCTGTTACATCCGAAAAACTATTCCGGGTTCCAAGCCCTCCTCGCTTTCCTCCCTCTTTTATAAGAGCCAATATCGGAACAAATTCACGGGTATGATCGGTACTCTCATCTGCCGGATCATTTCCATGATCAGCCGTGATCAGAAGAAGATCTCCTCTGGATAACTTGCCGATGATCGCCGGAATTGCACGGTCGATCTCCTCCAGGCAGGATGCAAATCCAATCGGATCCTGCCTGTGGCCATAGATCTGATCCGTATCGATCAGATTCATAAATGTAAAACTGTTCTCCACTTCCGCACTCATCAGGCTCAACAGCTTTGATATCCCTTCTGCATTTCCTTTTGTACGCTGGTACTGATCAAATCCCTGATCTGCAAATAGGTCAATAATCTTTCCTATAGAATAGGTCTTCACTCCCGCCTCTTGCAAACAGGACATCAAATTGGGTTTTGGGGGTATCAATGAAAAGTCGTGACGCTCATCGGATACTCTTTCAAATGCACCCGGCATACCCTTAAATGGCCTTGCAATCACCCGTCCTACCCCATGTTCACCTGTCATCACCTCATGACGCGCAAATTCACACCACTCATAGAGCTTCGGAACTGGAACTACATCAACATGACAAGCGATCTGAAAAACACTGTCCGCAGATGTATAGACAATCGGAAATCCGGTTTTAATATGTCCTTCACCATAATCATCAATCACTTTGGTGCCGGATGAAGGTCTGTTACATAACATCGCCTCTACACCGATCCCGGAACAGAATTTCTGAACCAAACTCTCCGGAAAACCTTCAGGGTAGGTTGGAAACGGTTTATCAAGATGAATTCCGGCAATTTCCCAATGCCCGGTTGTAGAGTCCTTACCCGCGGATTGCTCCCTCATTTTTCCGTATGCCTCAATAGGTTTAGCAACCGGATGTATCGATTCGAATGGCCTGATGTTCCCCAGTCCAAGCATCCCCAGGTTAGGCAACCTTAAACCGGTAATGGCACTCACTTTTCCCAGCGTATCTGCACCTGTATCACCATACTCCCCGGCGTCCTCCTGAGCACCGACACCAAGGCCATCAATCACAATAAGAAATACACGGTTCATTCAGCCTCAGATGTTAACGTAAGATGTATCTCTATTGGCCATGGCCATATTCAGTGCCTGCTTCGCCTCATTTACGATCATATTGGCATCCTGATTGCCAGCTGCAATTTTGATAAAACCCGCCTTGATCCGAACCTCAACCATTCTTTGGTCACCCAGATCGAGTTTTTTTCTCAAATCATCGATGTTGGTTTCGAGCCAGGAGCTGTGGTCTTCTTCAGATGAGCCGCTAAAAATATAGGCAAAAACATAGTCACTGTTGTGTCCGATAAGCCCATTGTAACCCAGCCTGGATGGATTAAGGGCTTTCACCATTCTTCTTTGAAGTTTTTTCAGGTCATCAAGACGGTATCGGCTTCGAAGCTCAGAGAGATTATCGATTCCTATCATTCCAAACCAGATATGTTCATTAGGCTCTCTTCTTCTCTGCAACAGTTTTTCGAGCGACAATCTCCACAAATCCTCAATTAAATCACCAAATTCGGTTGTATAGAGATCACGGTCAATACCCAGCTCTTCCATCTCATTTTTGATATAGAGGGCAGCAATTCGCACCATATTATTGAGCTGATGTTTGACAGACTCCTTAAATACAAGTGGATTCTTGTCATAAGCCAGGATTACAGCGTGCCTTCTGTCACGGATCATCATCGGCATCGCGTATGTGGCCCCATCTGTCTTCACTTCTGATGTGGATATACGCTTGGGGTTCTGATTGAAATGGATCGAGAAAAGCGGCTTTCCTTTCTGAAGTGACTCATAGGCAAGCGATTTATCTTCAACCATCAAGCCTATGTCCGGAGAAGATGCAGCATTGGTTGAACGCAGGATGGTAACCCACGTACTCATTCCCCTGGCTGCAACCACAATTCCACCGGTTGGCAGCAATTTCTGCATCGCCCCCAACATCTTGTTCAGTATATCAACACTTCCCTGTTGATTATTGAAAATGGCCAAAGATTCATCATAATCAGACCATTT
>SKZL01000053.1 GCA_007127395.1 Balneolaceae bacterium | reverse complement strand
CTTGTTTGTTTTAATCTCTACTTCATTTTATTTCAATCATATTTCATGACTCCCAAAAAAGTAATCAGTCTGGTCCCATCATTAACTGAGCTGCTGTTTGATTTGGATGCAGGAGCACGAGTTGTCGGAAGAACAAGATTTTGTGTGCATCCGGAATCTGAAGTTCAGAATGTACCTATTATCGGCGGAACAAAAAATCCAAACCTGGATAAGATCCGGGATTTGAAACCGGATTTGATAATTGCCAATAAGGAAGAGAATGAAAAGGCGGATATTGAGCAGCTTCAGAGTGATTTTGAGGTAATGGTTACAGAGATCACTTCCATCGAGGAGGCGCTATTTGCTATACACGATATTGGGTGGACTTTAGGCTGCCAAAATGAAGCTAAGAAACTGATACACTCGATTCAGGAGGAGCTTAAAAAGAGCGAAGATCAGGAGTGTTTAAAAGCTGCTTATATGATTTGGAAAGATCCATGGATGAGTGTCGGGCATGATACTTACATTCATGCTGTAATGGATCAGTTCCATTTTGAAAACCTTTTTTCCGAAAGAGAACGATATCCGAAAACTACACTGTTTGAAATAGCTCAAAAGAAACCGGATGTAATCCTTCTCAGCAGTGAACCTTATCCTTTCAAGGAGAAACATATACAGGAAGTAGCGAGTGTCTGTAAAGGATGCGATATTTTATTAGTCAATGGAGAGTGGTTCAGCTGGTACGGCTCCAGAATGCTGCATTCATTTCGACAACTAAACGGATTCAGGAGGTTGTTATGATCAAGCCTGCCGGATAAGTTGATTGGTCAATTCAATCCGGAAAGAGAACGGCTTTATCGAATCACAATATCTACGATCTCTCCGGGTATCAGTCGAATATCACCTCTTTCAGCAATCGATATTTTTACAGGAAGTCCTGTCTCATACATGGAACCGGGCCTTTGGAGGTGCGGTTCAATCGTACGAATTTGTGCGCCAATCTCTTCAACTCTGGATAGAAAAAAGGCTCTTCCGGGTTTTCGGGTTCGAATCTCTACTTCAAGGCCAGACGCCGGATCAATACTGAACGGTTGTCTCAGATACCCTACGATGTAAGCCGGCTCACGAGATTCAATCTTCATAATCTCCTCACCGGCCCGTACATAATCTCCGGTTTGATAATTGACGTGGCTGATAACTCCACTGATGGAAGCATACACCGGTTTTGGTGCGACTTCAGCAATTATTCTTGCTACTCTCTGTTCCTGAATTTTGATCGCTGCCAAAACAGGGTCACGGTCTGCACGAGTTCGATAGCCGGTAAACTCTTCCAGCTCTTCAATTCTTTCAGACAGATAACCAACCAGCTCTTCATACTCACGAACCTGCACATTCAGCAGTTCAAGTTCGGTTTCAGCACTCTCATATTCCATTTCAGAAATCAACTCCCTCTGCCAAAGCTCAGATGCCCGGTCAAACTCCGATCTGGATCGATGCCTGATCAACTCTGTCTCTGCAAGCGCAATTCGGGTATTGATCATTTCGATCTTCAGCTCCTCTAAATTGATTCTGGTTCGTTGTTCTCCGGAAGTAAGATCCAGGCTCTCACTGATCAAATCGATTTCACTTCTGATTTCATCAATCATCGCGTTCAGTAACAGTGTGTCAGCTCTGTGGACCTGCCCAAGCAACTCTCCCTGTTCAACATAATCAAATGTTTTATAGTAAAAATTGGCCAGAATACCGTTGTCCGGACTGGCTACCCTGGATGAGTCAGCAACAACTTTCCCTATCATGCCGGGTGAACTCACCTTTTCGTTCCAAAGGCTGGCGACGATAAGTCCGCACAGAAGAAAAACAGCTAAAGGCAACACCTTGACCCTCAGCTCTCTTAATCTCTGTTTTAATGGTATCGGTATCGGTTCATATCTATTCATAACTATACCTCCGATTCATCTTCTGCTTTCAGGCTGCTTACGCCTGAAACTCCCCTGATTTGATTAATTTCACTCAGCAGAAGGTCAATCCTGTCCGGATCTCGCAACAACAGTCTGTATGATAGATGAATATCATCCATACTGTCGTCCTATCGCTGTGATGAAAGAGTGGTTTTCAATGCGTGTCTCTTTAAAAATTTTTGAAGATCATCCAGTTTTGACAAAGGTTCTGCCCACTTCAGGTTCAGAATGAGATCATAGCGCTGACGAGCGCCAAAGTTGGTGAACCAGATAAATATAAGAACAGATGCAGCGATAAGTGCTCCTATAATGGCCGTAGTGAACTTCTGTGTGCCGCATGCCATTCCCACTACAATCAAAGAGAGTATATAGACCGTATCCAGTGTATCTCTCAAAATATTCCTGAATCTTACAATCGCAAAAACTGCAAGTAAACTGAATGCCGTAACCAGATTGTTATCCAACACCATCATCACCAATGCAACGGTGATCGGTATGATGATCAGAGAGCTGACAAAATTACGAGAGTAAGAGAGCCCGCTATGTGTATACATATAGATCCAGGCAAAAAGCTGTCCGCACATAAATGCGAGCAGCAGTGCCATCAACAATGTAGGCAGATCTGTAGGCAGTGGCGCTGTATCTCCAAATTGTAACCAATTATCCATGATGTTTATTAAACCTTACTCATTTACTATCATTGTTTTAAATCTAATCTCGAACTCACTTTAAATAGCGTCTTAGGCCATTTCAATTTTTTTGAATTTATGTGCTTCTATACTATCCACATATTTTGCTGCAGATTCCTGTCGTAAATGAAAAAGCTGGGTTAATTCTTGCAACCAGTTTGGAAACTTGTTCGTAAATTTCAGTTCCAGTATCACTGTATCGCCAAAAGCCTTCAAATCACCCGGATTATTTTTCATGAAATTAATACTCGTATTGGGATTGCTTGTGACATTTCTGTCGAATGTAACTCTGACGGCATTTGAGTGTTCCAATTCATAGGCTTCTCTGAAATATGAGACAAGCAAGACCGGTCTTGCCACCAGTAGATTTTGCAGATATGAAAACTCCTCCATAGCCAAAAACTCTTCTGCGGATTGATTCACCAGATGCTCTACTGTTGGTATTTGACCGGCCAGAATATCTTTTACCGCCCATCGATGAACCTGCGCTCTCTTTTTCCGGATCACTTTATTATGTCTTCGTTTAATCTCGAAATAGACCGGTGTATCATCAAAATCGTAATACCTGATCCGAAGTTTGAACCGATTCCGGTCTCCATTGATCGTATCCTTATATGTTTTCATGGATGGTGAATCCAGATAGAGACTATTCACAGAATAGGAAAGGTTTGGCTGTGTGATCCCATAGGAATCACAGGCCAGATAATTCTGAACAAAAAAACGAATTTGCTGTGCTTTGGCTTCTGAAATCTTGTATTTCAGTTCAAAGCGTTGCTTTTGGAGCATTCCCATTTTGTGGGTATTTACGATCAATTATCCATCTCACACCATCTGATGAACAGGCTATCTGCTTAGAGTGGATTTTCCGGTGTATATTAACACTCAATATAAGAGTTCAAAACCAAAAAAATAATTAAGTATTCCCAAGAAATATGGGGCTATTTACCTTACGAAAATTTTTCCCTCTCACTTTATCACACTCATTTTCATGGAGTGTTTGAACTCTTCGCTTACCAGCCGGTAGATATAGACGCCACTGGCTAATGATGAAACATCCACTGCCACACTATGACGCCCGGCCCTCCTTGGTCCATCCTCAAGTTTCAGAATATG
>SKZL01000008.1 GCA_007127395.1 Balneolaceae bacterium | reverse complement strand
CATGATACTTGAGGATACAACGGGTGACGGTGTCGCTGATAAATCGACCACGTTTGCAAACATCCACAATCCGACCGGTTTTGAGTTTTGGAATGGCGGGGTAATAGTTGTCTCTGCACCGGATATCCTGTTTCTTAAAGATACTACCGGCGATGACAAAGCGGATGTTCAAATTCGACTTCTGGGCGCCATCGATTCAGCTGATACCCATCACACCGCAAATAATGTTATTTATGGCCCTGACGGCTGGGTCTACTACCAGCGAGGTGTTTTTCATCTGAATAACGTGGAGACACCCTGGCAAAAAAATTCGGAATCCAGTATCTCCGGTCTCTATCGTTTCAACCCCAGAACATTTGAATTCGAGTTTGTCGTTGAAAATATCTACAACCCTCACGGCATCAGCTTTGATAAATGGGGTAACCTTTTCATCACAGACGGAACCATGGGAACCGCCCATCAGGTCTATCTGGATGGCGACAGGTTTGAAAAGCGTCCGCTTCTGGACCATACGGTTCGTCCCGTACCCGGCAATCAGGTATTATCAAGCAGCCATTTTCCTGAGAAATACCGTGATAATTTTCTCATCTACAATGTCATTGGGTTTCTGGGAATCAAAAGGTACGATCTTGAAATCAACAACGGGGCTGCCTGGGGTACCGAGGCGGGTGATCTGATCTATTCTGATGACCCTAATTTTCGTCCAACCGACGGTGCCATTGGCAATGACGGTGCACTCTACATCAGCGACTGGCACAACGCCATCATCGGTCATATGCAGCACAACCTGCGTGATCCGATGCGTGATCATACACATGGCCGTATTTACAGAATTACCGCAACGGATCAACCACTGCTTGAGCCGGTTACTATTCACAATGAACCGATAAGCAATCTACTGGAACTTCTGGAGCATCCGGATAACAATATCCGCCATCGTGTACGTGTAGAACTCAGCTCAAGAGAGACTCCGGATGTTATTAATGCACTTGAACAGTGGCTGTTACAGTTCGATCCCGACAATCCGGAACATGCTCATCCGATGCTTGAGGGGTTATGGGTATATCAGCAGCACAATGTCATCAATGATGGTCTGCTTAACCTGTTGTTAGAATCACCTGTCGAAAATGCGCGTATTGCTGCTGAACGGGTTCATTGGTTCTGGCATATCCGCGACAGGGAGGATATGACCCGGCACCTGGCACATGTGACCCAAACACCTGCTGAAGATTCCTTTGACCGGGTTGGTTTAGAACTGGATCTTTCCGGCGAGACAGTTGCTGTGTTATCTATTCGTGCTGTCATAGAACAGATGCGATTTGATGTGGCCAATTTCAAAGTACGTGCCGGTCAGCCGGTGCGGCTCAACGTGGAGAATCCCGATTTTATGCCGCATAATCTTTTAATCACTGAACCGAATAGAGTTGATGAGGTTTATCAACTCGCGATCGATCTGGGCGGACGCGGTTTTGATCTGGATTTTGTTCCCGACAGCCCTTATATATTGCAGGCAACACGTCTGCTTCGCCATAACGAAGAGCAACTGTTAACTTTTGACGCACCGGATGAACCGGGATTGTACCCATTTGTCTGTACGTTCCCCGGACACGGAGAGCTGATGCGCGGAATCATGGAGGTCATAGAATGAAGATTTTTAAACTGTTTTTGATACTATTTTTACTGTCCGGATGCGACGTAACTGTAGATGAACAACCGCCAATGATTGTGTTTGTAACCGGTGATGAAGAGTACCGATCGGAAGAGAGTATGCCAATGCTTGCTCATTTGTTACATCACCGCCACGGTTTTGATGTTAAAGTTGTATATGCAATTACTGATAATATTATTGACCCAAATCGTACGGATAACATTGAAGGATTGGAGATTTTGGCCGATGCGGATATGATGGTACTGTACACCCGGTTCAGAAACCTGCCGGACGATCAGCTTCAATATATTCTCGATTTTGCTGAATCGGGCAAGCCGATGGCCGGATTTCGTACTTCAACGCACGCGTTTCAATACGGGGAAGAACATCCGAATCACTATCTTGATTTTGAGTGGCCTCAGAACGTGTTTGGATTGCCGTGGATCAGCCATCACGGATCAGCCAACTCAACAGAGGTATCGATAGCTGAAAACCGTGAGGGGCATCCGATCCTTCGGGGTATAGAACCTTTTCATGCACGAAGCTGGCTCTACCATTCAGACACCCTGCTCGATAGCGCTCAGCCACTTCTGACAGGCAGAGCTGTTGAGGGTACTGAGCCGGACGGCGACTATTTCGGAGAGCCTCATGTTGTTGCCTGGACTCACCGATATCGAGGTGAACATGGTGAATCGCGAATCTTTTTTACCACACTTGGCCACCCATATGACTTCTTTGATGAAAACATGAGACGCCTCTCTGTTCAGGGAATGTTTTGGGCTCTCGGGATGGAAAACTCCATCCCTGATCAAGGTTTAAATGTTGATTTTACGATGGAATATGATCCGAATCCTGCAGGTTTTGGGCGGCAGTTTAAACAGGGATTGAAGCCACTACCCACCATTCGTCACATTTTTGGGCTCTATGTTGAGATTATTCCTTCGGTCATTGGAACCTATCAAAAATTCGGCATCCCGCTGCTTGATGAGTATGGTTATAGTCTGGAATTGGAAGATGGACTGTTGAAAGAATCTTCAATGAGTCAGGTTGAGACTCTCGAATTGAGTAATTTCTAAACAGAGTTGCACGACCTCTGATAAGTAGAACTTACTACAGATATTCTATCTGAAAAGATGACCACAAAACGGATATACTCATAAATCCGTTAACTTCTGCAAGAATACTCACTCACGTATCGGCGAGTATTTTGCCTATTGCTCCTTGATCGCTGCCAAAGAGTCGTTGGCTGCATTCACGGTTTTATCGAGCATTTCCGGGGTCAGTGATGTTGCTAAAAACCAGCTCTCAAATGGTGATGGCGGCAGGTAGATCCCGCGCTTCAGCATTTCATGGAAAAACTTTCGGAAGAGCTCCTGATCCGTCGTGTTCGCTGTTTTAAAACCTGTAACTCTCTTTTTGGTGAAAAATATCGTGATCATAGATCCGACGCGGTTGATCTGAAACGGTACTTTGTGCTCACCCAGCACAACTCGTAATCGTTTTTCCAGATAATCTGTCTTCTCTTCAAGCTCCACATAGAGTTCGGGGTGTTTATCAAGCACGGAGAGTTGTGCCAGACCGGCGCTCATTGCCAGTGGGTTGCCCGAAAGTGTTCCGGCCTGATAGACCGGCCCCACCGGTGAAATCACATCCATGATCTCTTTTTTGCCGCCGAATGCACCAACCGGCAGGCCGCCACCGATGATTTTACCGAAAGTCACCAGGTCTGCCCATACATCAAACCGCTCCTGAGCACCACCCCGAGCGAGCCTGAAACCGGTCATCACTTCATCAAAAATGAGTACAGCACCATGTTTGTCGCACAATTTGCGCAACCCTTCTAAAAATCCGGGCTCGGGAGGTATACACCCCATATTACCTGCTACCGGTTCAACAATGACAGCTGCGATCTGGTCCTTGTTCTTTTTCATCAATTTCTCGACACTCTCCAGATCGTTGAAATCCGCATTCAGAGTATCCTTGGCGGTTCCTTTTGTCACACCCGGACTACTCGGTTTACCCAGGGTGAGAGCACCGCTGCCTGCCTGAATCAGGAAAGAGTCGGCATGACCATGATAGTTCCCTTCAAACTT
>SKZL01000170.1 GCA_007127395.1 Balneolaceae bacterium | reverse complement strand
TTACCCTCGAAAAAAGATGAACCTTTGTATATACATCTTCCAAGGCCGGTGATGCAGCGGTTGATCGACGGGAAGACAAAAGGGCTTGCATTTTATCCGCTGGGATCGTTGCAGGCTACATTCTATTTGGGAGATGATCAGAGCTCTTCAGGTCCACGGTTGTATTACAACTTGGAGTGAATGAAGGCGCTTATTTTTGCTAATTTACGTGCGCTCGGGACAGGCGAACTGACGGGTTGATTAAATTACGCTCCCCGATGGATCGGAGCAGACTGAACTGACGATTGGGATTACAGATTTTGCTCTATTTGTAATACAACAATCCAGTGGCCTGAGTCCGGGTCTGAAATTTCTGTTTGATCAGAAATCTTAAGATTATAGATCCTGCTCTATTTGTAACACAATTATCCAGTGGCCTGAGTCCGGGGCTGAAATTTCTGTTTGATCAGAAGCTGTAAGTGTACCGCTTTCGCTCCAATCTCCTTCATCCAGGTTAATCCATCGGTACTGATAATCACTGCCGGTTGATTCCATTTCAACATTAACCGTTCCGCCGGCCGGAAAGTACACCGCATATTGAACACCAGGTTCAGCCAGCAGATAGGCTTCGTTTTCAGCACGATTTGAAAGTAAATCGTTTCGCGGTTCGGTTTTTTCAAATTCCAGTACTTCTGTTACCTTCGAGATCGACTGAATCACTTTTTGTGCCCTTGGGCTCAATCCAAGGCCAAAGTCACTCTTGGCCTCAAAATAGGCCGGATCTTCATATGGATGCGGACGATGGAATCGTGCACTAGCCGCACCTCCAAATAATATGCGCCCCATCCGAGTTACCGATTCTTCCTCTCCGCCACGGGCTGCCCCATAATTTTTGTTATTGTTGATGGGGCGTGGATGGTCGGAAATTCGCTCACGGATATAGAGAATATTATGGTAATGCTGCTCACCTATTCCGCTAAATGCATTGTTTTGTGAGATATCCAGAAATGTATAGCGTTCCGGCTGATCCAAAATATATCCATGGTCATCACTGCGGATGTTTTCATTTCGGCGCATATCCGTAATCTGTATGGTCAGGCCTTTTTCATTAGCCTTTGCACGAACATAATCGGCCCAGTAATCGCCCCATTCGACCTCCTCACCGGTCTCATTATTCATGGTGTATAAAATATGAGGATACTCCAGTGAGTAGGATAAAATCTTATTGACGTACTCTTGCTGAAAGTTGAGTACTACTTGGTTATTGTCGAGTTCCGGAACGGTCCTGAAAAAAGGATGATCAGTCGGATTGGTTTGCGGGGGATAGTCTACCTCAACGGGTAGTTTAGATGTTTCCGCATCATAAGTGGTGTTGTTTTCCGGGTTAAATGGATGAAAACTCCATCCGCCCAAAGATTGATGATCCTCATAATGATCCCAGGTTGCCCAGATCTCAAGCTGAACGATGATATCCCGATCATAGGTCAGTTTCAGGAAATGTTCAAACCGATCCCAATACTCGTCATTGAACCGGTCCAGATGAAAAAGGCCATTATCATCCTGTTCATAGGCAAAAACATTACCCACATTACGGTGGCTCATCACATTCCGCACATAGTTGGCACCTACAGAGACCATTCGATCCAGATGTTCTTCCAGACCGTTGGGGTGGTTAAAAAGATTATCCTGCCAGCTTCCGCCGACCAGCCAAATGGGTTCGCCTTTATACTGCCAGTAATAAGGATTTTCAGGAAATGGTTTGATGGCATCGTCTTGTAATGCACTTAAATCATCTTGATTCTGCGAAGAGATACAGCCGATCATAAAGATGAAAGTCAAAGTCAGATATTTAATCAGGGATTTGAACATAGAAACTTGAATGGTTAAGATTTCTAAAAAAGATTCCATTGGTTAACGTATATAATAAATGAGTTAGATTCCGGAAAATTTATTTTTATCCGGATCGTCTAAACAGGCAGGAGCAGGGCGAGCCATTGGCCATGATCAGGAGCTTTTAGCTGCACCGCATCAGAAACTTCCACTGAATCGGTTTGATGCCATTCTGATTTTAAGATATTCAGCCAGTGAAGTTCCCACTCACCGTGCGCACCTGAAAGATCGAGATCCACATCACCACCATCTGTAAAATAGACGGCGTACTGCAATCCCGGTTCAGCAAGTGCATAAGCTTCGTTCGTTTCCCGGTTGGAAAGCAGGTGATTCGCCGGTTCAGCGGAAAAAACAAAAAACCGTTCGGTAAACAACTTCATGCTTCTGATGTGTGTTTGAGCCAGTTCGCTCAGACCTATTCCAAAATAGAATGGCTCAGGCCCTTCCCTGTGAAAACGTACGCTTGCCGATCCTGCAAATATATTTCGCCAAAACCGCCGGGTTCCTTCCTCAGCACTGGTTGTCCAGGGCTGGGTGCCACCGTAAATTTTGATATTATTTAACGGTTTGGGAAGATCAATGATCTGATTTCGGATCTCCATGAGCCTGTCGTAGTGAACCTGATCATTTACGTTATTGTTATTTTGAGAGACCTCAAAAAAGTCAAAGTTCTCGCGATCGTGAAGCAGTTGCAGATGATCCTCTGTTTGTAGATTTGTACTGTATCGCATATCGGCCAGATAGACGCTCCTTCCCTGATCATTGGCAAAATTGCGAATAAACTGAGCCCAATATTGACCCCATTCAGGATGTTCGCCTGTTTCGTTATTCATGCAGTAGATGACATTGGGATATCGGAGGGTGATGGAGAGGATCTTTCCCACAAACTTTTCCTGATATCTTCGGACTTCCGGTATGTCTTGCAATGCAGGTACGGTGTGAAAAAAGAGATGGCTCGAAGGTGATCCGGCCGGGTAAACATCAATATCTGTAGCAAGGCCTGTCTCTTCAGCTGTGTAGTTGATATTGAGGATCGGGTTGAACGGATTGCTCTCCCAGCCCACGTTTTGTGCGCCGTGACCCAAAGCCGCTTCAGAACGGTAATAATCCCAGGGATCCCATATCTCTATCTGAAGGATGATATCCCTCTCCGCACTCATCGAGACCAGATTTTCAAAACGATTCCAATACTCATCATTCCACTCTTCAAGATCATATTGTCCATTTTCGAGCTTTTTGAATGCCCAGGGGTTTCCGGGATTGCGGCTGCTCATGGTATTACGAATATAATTACCGCCGCTTTTCATCAGCAGTTCGAGATGCTCTTCAAGATTCTCCGGATGGTTAAACAGGTTATCTTCTTTGGATCCGCCGACAAGCAGAATAGGCTCTCCGTTGTACTGCCAGTAGAATGGGTTTTCAGAGAAGATGGTGATCGGTTCTTTTTGAGTATCAGCAGATTCATTGTTGCAGGATGTTGCCAAACCGATAAAAAGGATTCCAGTTAGTAAAAGAGTAGTTAATTTGTTCATTTCTTAGAGTGGTTTTCAAATGATGTAACTTTTTTTAATAGAGGTTTGTATGGATAATCAATTTTGATCGTTTTCGCTCCATCGTGAAGTTCGGGTTCTCTGTGTGTGTTGATTTTGCAAGTTTAGATATTTCCTTTACAGTGCGAATTGAGATGTCAGCAGGGCAAGATGACAATCACAAAGTCACTACTTCATTCTATGTTTAGAAAATTTGCAGTCTTGATATTTGTTGTTCTCTTAAGTGAAAAAAAACCGGCGACTCAAATAAATAAAGAGAGTGCGCCGGTTAAAATCTACTGATTAATGCATCGTTTTTAATTGCAAATATCAGGGAGTATCTACGATAACCGGATTTTCCATGGTGAG
>SKZL01000295.1 GCA_007127395.1 Balneolaceae bacterium | reverse complement strand
GTGGTATCTCAAAAGGAAAGAGAGTTTTTATATCCGGACACTCATCCTGAAATTTATCAAGGGAAATCCCAAAATGTTCCGAAAATAGGGTGTCGTTTTTAAATTTTACTATTGCATTTAAGAGTGTGATACGATAGTTTTCTAACCATGAAAATGATCACATATAATATGAACTGGTGCTGGCAGAATTTTACAAATTCCGCAGTGGCAGAAGTGTGATTAAGAAATTTTTAGCGCTAATTTGAAAACCCACTGCATAACATGGAGTGGGTTTTTTTATTTTAAGTCATGAAATTCGAAGATTTTAAAAAGCTATCAAAAAAATATTCAGCCATACCGGTTTATCGCCGTATGATGGCAGATGTACTAACCCCTGTTTCACTTTTTATCTCTATTAGAGAAGGTGGGTACTATCCGTTTTTGCTGGAATCTGTTGAAGGCGGAGAACAACTGGCCAGATACTCTTTTTTGGGAGCTAATCCCTATCAGGTTCTTCATTTTGACGGTGAAAAGCTGAAACTGAGTATATCGGGCAAGGATGAAGAGCTTCAAGGAGGCTATTTTGAGACATTAAACAAGCTCACTCAACAACACACTGAACCTGATCTGCCGGATTTGCCTCGCCTGACCGGCGGTGCCGTAGGTTTTTCATCTTATGATACTGTACGTGAAGTTGAAGAACTCACTTCTGTACCTGATAATGACCTGAAATTACCGGAAGCGATATGGTCATTTTACGATGAGGTCTATGCATTTGATCATGTGAAGCAGCAAGTTGTATTGATGAAAACGGTCTTTGTGGAACCGGATTCAGATCTGAAATATGAGTACCAAACAGCATTAAATCGTCTTGATCTGATGGAAGAGAATGCAAGCCGTCAGCTTTCTAAGCAGAAGTCATTTTCACTGGACGCATCTCAGTTAAAGAGTAATCTTGAAAAAGAGAGGTTTACCTCAATTGTCAATAGAGCTAAAGAGTATATTTTTGAAGGGGATATTTTTCAGGTGGTTTTATCTCAAAGATTTGAAGTTCCGTTTCAGGGCGATTCATTTACGCTCTATCGAGCTTTACGCATGGTGAACCCATCACCCTATCTATTTTATCTGGACTTTAACAACTTTTCAATTGTCGGTTCCTCACCGGAAGTGTTGGTAAGGGTAACGAACAGTGAAGCGAGGCTCTTGCCAATAGCGGGTACACGGCCGAGAGGGGTGAGCCATGAAGAGGATCTCGCCCTGGAGAAAGATCTGAAGAAAGATCCTAAAGAGATCGCTGAGCACATTATGCTTGTTGATCTTGGACGAAACGATCTCTCAAGGGTATGTAAAACAGGAACAGTTCATCTTGAACGCAATCAGGCGATTGAACGGTTTTCACACGTAATGCACATTGTATCGGACGTTGTAGGGGAGTTGGCTGAAGATAAAACACCTGTTGACGCCTTGATGCAGTGTTTTCCGGCGGGTACAGTTAGCGGTGCCCCAAAAATCAGGGCAATGGAGATCATTGATGAACTTGAACCCACAAAAAGGGGGATTTATGCCGGTGCTGTGGGCTATTTTGATTTCTCCGGTAATATGGACACTTGTATTGCAATCCGTACAATGGTTGTAACAGATGATAAAGTCTATATTCAGGCCGGTGCAGGCATCGTTGCAGACAGTGATCCCGATAAAGAGTTTGTGGAGACACAAAATAAAGCCGGAGCACTTGTTGAGGCACTCAGTGTTGCACTTGAAATAGCAAGATAATGGATCTAAGAAACAGAGATAAAAAGAACTAAATCAAATTCAAATGTCCAAGAGCGACAAACATTCAAAAAAAACAATTTTGTCGGGTATTCAGCCGTCGGGCAAGTTGCACATAGGGAATTATTTTGGTGCCATGCGACAGCACATCAACATGCAGAATAATGGAGATGCATTCTATTTTCTTGCAAATTATCACTCATTGACCTCTGTTTCGGACGGCAAGCTTCTGGAGAGTTATACGAGAGATGTTGTTTTAGATTATCTGGCGTTAGGACTGGATCCTGATAAGTGCACTTTTTTTGCACAATCGGATGTACCGCAAACCACAGAGCTTGCCTGGATATTGGGATGCCTGACACCGGTATCGATGATGGAGAAAGGAGTTTCATACAAGGATAAGGTAGCTCAGGGCTTAAATCCCAATATTGGACTGTTTACCTATCCAATACTGCAGGCTGCAGACATCTTGATATACCACTCCGACCTGGTTCCCGTCGGTGAGGATCAAAAACAGAATATTGAAATTTGCAGAGACCTTGCAGGAAAATTGAACAGAGCCTATGACCAAGAGCTCTTGGTAATCCCTGAGGAGTATATCGTAAAAAATGTAGCTATTGTGCCGGGAATTGATGGGCGCAAAATGAGCAAATCTTATGATAATACTATTAACATTTTTGATGAAGGCAAATCACTGAAGAAAAGAGTGATGTCTATTCAAACAGATTCAACAGCCCTTGAAGATCCAAAGGACCCGGATTCTTGTAATGTGTTTGCATTGATCAGGCTATTCGCAGAAAAAGAGAAGATGGAAGATATCGCAGTAAAGTATAAAGAGGGCGGATTTGGCTACGGACACGCAAAAAAAGAGTTGCTTACACTTATAAACGACTATTTTGAAAGTGCCCGGGAGAAACGAAAAGAGCTCGAAAAAGATATGGACTATGTTTACGATGTTCTCAAAGAGGGTGGGGCAAGGGCCCGTGAGAGAGCAGAGTCGGTAATGGAACCGATTCGAAGTGTAACGGGTTTATTCAGGAGTTTTAATCAATAATGGATACAAAAAATCAACAATTATCTGTGAATCTGAGTAGTGCATTATGGTTCTGATTATCGACAACTACGACTCATTTACTTACAACCTGGTACATATTGTGGGATCGGTCACGGAACATTATAATGTTATCCGAAATGATGTCATGACTATAGATGAGATCAAAAAATTGAATCCGGATAAAATCTTGATCTCGCCGGGACCTGGAAGGCCTGAAAAAGCGGGTGTAACAGAAGATCTTATCAGAGAATTGGGCAACCGGATACCAATGTTGGGTGTCTGCCTGGGACATCAGGCCATTGGACAGGTATTTGGAGCCAAGGTTGTATATGCACCAAAACTGATGCATGGAAAGACGTCTCAGATTTATCATGACAGTAAATCTCTGTTTGAAAATATTCCGGATGGATTTACAGCAACCCGTTATCACTCACTGGTTCTTGATCCGGAGACGATCCCTGATGACCTTATCGTGACAGCAAGAAGTGAAGATGAAGTGATCATGGGAGTCAGGCATAAAACCTGGCCTATTGAGGGTATACAGTTTCATCCCGAAAGTATTCTCACTACAGAAGGACCGCAGCTCGTTCGAAACTGGTTAAAATTAAACTATATTGTTTAAATTAATTCTATAATAAATTTATAAACTATTGTGCAGTTAAACTTTACAGATATATTAGAGTCAATATCTAATCACTCCGAACTCGCAGATGAGGAGGCGGAAAAAGCGATGAGAATGATTCTTTCGGGTGAGGTTTCATCCGATGAAATCAGTGCATTTCTGATGGGTATGAGAATGAAGGGCACAACTATAAGTGAAGTTACATCATTTGTAAAGGTAATGCGGGATGTCTCTTTGAAAGTTGATGTAGATACAGAAGGAGCTGTTGATATGTGTGGAACAGGTGGTGATAAGAGTGGGACTTTCAATATCTCAACGGCATCAATGTTTGTTACCGCCGGGGC
>SKZL01000086.1 GCA_007127395.1 Balneolaceae bacterium | reverse complement strand
TTTGGCTGATGATACAGATTTTTTCGTTGAACAGGTTACTGCTAATGATCCTGACAGATACATTATTGATAATACATCTTTACCAATTGTGAGTGAGCCATTTGACAATAGAGTAGAGATAATCCGTGTTAAGGGGGATGATGATATTATTCATGTTGTTCGTAACAGCAGAAATGGGCCTGTCATCTCTGATATACACCCGGACTCAGAACTTGCAAGCGATACAGTGGTTACGATGCGATGGGTCGGTCACGATATCAGTCATGAACTTTGGGCACTATACCAGATGAATCATTCCGAATCAATGGATGATTTCAGGGAGGCCGTATCACAATTTAAAACACCGGGAATGAATTTCATCTATGCCGATGCAGATGATAATATCTCAATATTTACCGGGGCATCTATACCGGTAAGGAGTCATCATCCACTTTTCTTCAGGCCCGGATGGCTGCCTGATTATCAGTGGCAAAACTATCTCCCCTTCGATCAGTTACCACATCTGATTAATCCTGATAAGGGATATGTTTCCCACGCCAATAATAAACTGCATCCGGACGACTATCCGCACTACATAGGCACATTTTGGGAACATCCGTCCAGAATCATTCGAATCAATCAACTGCTCGAATCTTCTGATAGCCTTACAGTCTCTGATATGCAAATGATTCAGAATGATCTGTTCTCAGAACATGCAAGGGATATTACAGAAATTATCCTTCCGATTTTGAGAAGTGAAGATGGTGCAGGCGAGTTTAGTACCGCTCTCTCTTATCTGGAAAACTGGGACTATGAGTATCATCCAAACTCGGTTGCCGCATCTCTGTTTGATCTCTTTTTTATAAATTTGGCTGAAAATATATTGAAGGATGATTTGGGTGAGGCAGCCTACAGAGCGCTTATCCGTGTAGAACATATTCCGGTTATGATTGTGACCCGCCTTTTACAAACAGAAAGTTCATTTTTCAATATTACATCTACACCGGAAATTGAAACCCGGTCGGAGATCATCGTAATCAGCATGAGGCAAACCCTTGAACAGCTGCAAGAGCGATTCGGCCCTGAACCGTTTGAATGGAGATGGGAGAATCTTCATACACTCACTTTACGCCCTCAATTGCTTGGTGAAGCCGCTGAACTGCCTGAATCACCGGCTATTTTCAGAATGATTATTCGAAATGTTTTTAATAAAGGCCCCTATCCGGCAAATGGCCATGGAATGAGCATCAATAAAAGTCAATATAGCTGGCTCAAGCCGTTTGAAACGGATTTAGGCCCATCTATTCGAAGAATAATCGATTTTTCCTCACCCGGAAGAAGTTTATCGGTTTTGCCAACCGGGCAATCCGGCAATCCGTTTTCAGCCAATTATGGTGATCAAACCGGTTTATGGCTGGATGGGCGATACCGTTTTGTTTACCAGGACAGCTCTTTTTTTCAACAGACCAGTTTTCAGACAATGAGGCTTGAAAGAAGAAATTAAGTCTTACCAAACCACAGTCACAACTATTTAATTGCATTATACATTTATGAAATTTGAAGCACGACTCATTTTAAGTTCCATAACGCTTATCTCACTGATTTTCATTATTGCTTGTCATACAACAATAAAAACCACAGCTGATGATGTTGAAGATATCTTTATCACAGATCTGCCTGAAATCCCGGTTCAGTATGATCAAAAGATAGACCCACAGTTGATTGAAGACCGTGTCGATTCAATCATTCAATCGATGACCTTAGAGGAAAAAGTGGGACAACTTTTTGTTGTTCCGGCTTTTGGTGACTTTAAAAATGATCATAATCCTGATATTCTTCGTCTGAAGAGGTTGGTTACTGATTATCATGTTGGCGGACTGATCTTTTTCCGTGGAAATATATACGACCAGGCGGTGTTAACGAATGAGTTACAATCGATATCCCGTCTGCCGCTGTGGGTCACACAGGATATGGAGTTTGGAGCAGCTATGCGTGTGAGTGGCACAACCAGGTTTACCCCCGCTATGGGTATTGCCGCAACCGGCAACTCTGAGAATGCCTATCTCAAAGGGTTGATTACAGCCAGGGAGGCTCGTGCTTTAGGCGTACATCAGATCTTTGCTCCGGTACTTGATGTAAATAACAATCCTGATAATCCGGTGATCAATGTTCGATCCTTTTCAGCTGACCCCGCTATTGTATCTGAATTTGCCATCAGGTTTATGCAAGGTGCTGAAAGTGAAGGGGTCATGGCAACAGGAAAACATTTTCCCGGACATGGCGACACAGACACCGATTCACACCTTGCCCTTCCAACCATAACGCACGATTATGAACGGCTTGAATCTCTGGAACTTATTCCTTTTCGAAGCGCAATAGATTCCGGAATCAGAAGCATTATGAGTGCACACATCTCCTTTCCGAATATCAGCCGGAATATCGGATTACCAACTACACTTGATGATTCCATACTTCAGGATATTCTGATTGATTCACTTGGGTTTGAAGGGCTGATCATTACGGACGGCCTTGAAATGAGGGGAATTACCGAGCACTATTCACCCGGAGAAGCGGTCGTCATGTCTCTGCTTGCAGGAGTTGATTTGATGCTTATAAGTCCGGATGAGATGACTGCGATCAACGAATTGAAGCAGGCTGTACTTTCGGGCAGAATCAGTGAAGCGCGTTTGGATCACTCAATTAGGAAAATCTTACTGCTGAAAAAAGCGACCGGACTATTTGAAGAACGATTCATTGATATAAATGCTCTAAGCAATGAAATCAATCCTCCAATTTATCAGGCGATAGCGGATCAGATCGGCAGAGAGTCGGTAACAGTTTTAAAAAATGAGATGAATATTCTGCCCATACGGGAGATAAACAGGCCCAATATTCTATTGGTATCTGTTGCGGACGGGAATAGCCATCCCTCTGCACCAGTTTTGGCACGGGAAGTCCGAAGATATCATTCAAACGTTCGGGTTCATTCAATAGATGCCAGAACCACCGAGGATGAATTTCAATCTTTAAAAAGAGATGCGACGTATGCAGATTTAATTCTCATTGGATCATTTATATCGGTGAGATCACATCATCCCATTCAGATGCCTGAAGAGCAGCTTGAGAGGTTAAAAGAGTTAACTTCACTGGGAATACCAACAGCACTGATCTCCTTTGGTAATCCATACGTTGTTCGAGATCTGCCCGAAACAGATGTTCATATGCTTGCATGGTCATCCTCATCAGATCAGGTTCGTCAAACCGTTCCGTCACTATTCGGAGCATCAGAGATCATGGGGCGCTTTCCGGGTAACATCCCCGGACTGTATGAGCTTGGAGACGGTATTCATCTACCACACTCTGTGGTCCGGCATGATATTCCTGAATCTGTGAGTATGGTTACAGATTCGTTGATACATATCGATATGGTTATGCAGAGAGCTATCGATGATTCGGTTTTCCCCGGTGGTGTTGTAGCCGTAATGAGGCACGGAGCACTGGTTTGGGAACAAGGCTACGGATATCACGATTATCAAAAAACAAGAGCCGTCAGATCCAATGATATCTATGATCTGGCTTCCGTATCAAAAGTTATGGCTACAACAACTGCTATTATGAAGTTGGTTGATGACGGAATGATCTCCCTTGATGATCCAATAGCCAGGTTTATTGATGAGTTTGACAACGATAGAAAGAAGGAGATCACTATTCGACACTTTCTGCTACATACATCGGGGCTGCCGGCATACCGAATATATGTGGATCTTCTAAGAACAAGATCAGAATTGATAGAAGCCA
>SKZL01000256.1 GCA_007127395.1 Balneolaceae bacterium | reverse complement strand
ATTGAAGCCGATCCCTCTGAACCTGAATATGTGAAAACTGTTTGGGGTGTGGGTTACCGTTTTTCTGAACTGGAGGAGGGTAAGACCCATGCGTAGTTTTTACATGAAAATAGCCCTGATCTTCTCTGCGATCCTGTTGCTCTTTGGGTCACTGGTCGTATTCATCACAATGAAAGCCTCCTCTGATATTGCTCAGGAAGCTATACAGAAAACCAATCAGGATATTGCATCGGTACTGGCGAAGGAATTTCAGCCCATGCTTGAAGGATCGTTTGATCAGGATGAAATTGAAAAAAAACTGACCGAACTCAGTGGTAAAAATCCACAATACGACTTTTACCTACTCAGTAGCAGCGGTTATGTAAAAAGTATTATCCCTGCTTCAAGGGAGAAAATTGCACTGGATCAAGTTGTATTGGATACAGAACCTCTCGACAGATTTATCAACGGTGAGCCTCTACCCATTTTAGCTAGCGATCCGCTCCATCCGGAACAGAAAAAACCATTCAGTGCTGCTAATATAAGTATCATGGGTTCAGAGGGTTGTTATCTCTATGTTGTCCTGGAGGGTGACCAATTTTCCCAGGCAACAGCCATGATATCAGATAGTTATATTTTAAGAGTCACATTAGTTTTGTTAGGTGTCATATTACTGATTAGCCTGGTCACCGGCCTATTTGTCTTTTCAAATCTGACTTCACGGCTGGAAAAAATCAAAAAAACGGTCAAAGGTTTTGAACGCGGACAGTTGAATGACCGGATCAAGGTTACAGGCAAGGATGAGCTATCTGAGCTCTCCATCTGTTTTAACCGCATGGCTGACACACTGGTCGATAACATGAAGGAGATTCAGAAAACCGATCGTTTACGTCGTGATCTCGTTGCCAATGTATCGCACGATCTGCGCAGTCCTATCGCATCCATTCAGGGATATCTGGAAACGATCCAGATGAAAGGGGATTCAATCACCAATGAAGAGTTAAACAGCTATTTCGATACCGTACTGAAAAATACTCAAAAGTTGAACCACCTGATTGACGACCTCTTCGAATTAAGCAAACTGGATGCCGAAGAAATAACTCCTAATCTGGAAAACATCTCCATGGCTGAGTTAATACAGGATCTGGTTCAACAGTTCAGACCTATAGCGGAAAAAAAGGGTATTAACCTTGAAGCAACATTTTCAAAGAATCCGAATGCTCTTATCGAAGCAGATATCAGTTTGATGAACCGTGCACTCACCAACCTGATTGATAATGCAATCCAACACACCCCTGAAGGCGGAAAAGTAACGATCGGATCGATCAAGAGCGGTAAAGATCTGGTTCTTGAAATCAGCGATACCGGAGATGGTATTCCCGCAGATGACCTGCCTCACGTATTTGATCGCTTTTACCGGGCCGACAAAAGCCGCTCCGAAAAACAGGGGGCCGGTTTAGGCCTTGCCATAGCCCAGAAAATCTTCAAACTTCATGGTGCAAAAGTGAGTGTCAATAGCATCGAAAATCAGGGAACTACTTTCAGTGTCGCTATTCCCGGCCTTTGATGATAAGATGCTACCGTTAATCTTTCAGGTTATTAACCCATTTCCTATGCTCTTTCATTGAAAAAGAGTGTTTTCTGATTTCATCTCTTCCGCCTTGTAGCTTACCCTGTCAAATCAAATTTCCGGTTCACTCAACTCCAAAACTTGGTTGGAAATACTCATAAGCCTTGTCTTTTTTACTGATCAACAAAATATCAAGCATTTGTTATAGAATTGAGACACTTAACTAGATCATGCTGTTTAATTTCGTTGAACAAATCTACAATTAAATAATCAGTTTCTCAGAAAATGAACCGAATTACAAACATATCAAAAACCATGTTTCTCCTGTTGGCATTCACACTTGCATCCTGTGCACAACAAGGGGAATCAGAACGAACCGAAACAGCGGATAACATAAACAAAGCACCTGATTTTGAAGTGACCACAATTGATGGTGAAACCATCAGCCTTCAGCAATCGCTTGAGGATGGAAAACCAATGCTCGTTTACTTTACTGCATCGTGGTGCCCCACCTGTGCCAGAAACTGGCCGGCAATGTCGGAAGTCTATCCGGAGTTTGAAGATAAAATTACCATGGTGGCCATCAGTATCGATCCCACCGACACTGAAGAGGTAATGCGTAAGCTATCTGATGAGCGAAATTTCAGTTTTCCGAGTACAGCAGGAAAACCTCAGATCATGATCGATTTTGGGGTTTCAGGCCAGGCTACTACCGTGGGAGTTGATCGCGACGGTAACATTGCATTTAAAAAACCGGGGTTGGCATTAAGTGCCGATGAATACCGGGAACTCATCACAAGTTTGATTGACGGATAAACATTTTTATGGAGTTTTACACCTTTTCATTTATTCAGGGTGTTCTCGCCTTTTTAGCGCCCTGTGCTGTGGCACTATTGCCGGGGTATATTGTTGCCTTTATATCAAGGACTGGCGACGAGTCTCCCGGCATCGCCACCAGATTAAACCGCGGCTTTAAACTTGCATTCCTAAGCATTGGCGGAATTTTCACTATCTATGCCATCGCTACTGTGGTTATTTTGTTAGCCGCCCAACTCCTTAAAGATTATATGATCTGGATTACAATGGGTATGGGGTTCTTTCTGATCATCATTGGAATCTTGATGGCAGCCGGGAAAAGCTTCTCTTTTACTCTAAATGTAAATCATGCCACCCCTCAATCGGAAGTGGCTGAAGCCTTTCTCTTTGGAACAGCCTATGCGATTGGTGCTCTCGGCTGTTTGTTTCCACTTTTTCTGATCGTTGCAACACAAGCTATTGCCGCACCCTCTGCCTGGACTGGTGCCGGATACTTTGGCGCATATTTTTCCGGTATGAGTCTGATGATGATTGGGACAATCACATTATCGGTTTTGGCAAGAGATCTGATGATGAAATACCTCAGAAAAATCATGCCCCATATGGAAGTGATCACCGGATGGCTTTTAATAGTTGCCGGCGGTTACATCATCTATTATCAATCTTTTTTAATGTACTAAAGGATGAACCATTTAGCCATGAATAATCCGTTTCGATTAAAAAATTGAATTATTGAAATACCCAATACATTAGACCATTTGGTTTTTTATGTAATGGTCATAAATCTTTCAGCTTTTTTCTTTTTGGCAGAACCTTTGGTATGATCCGCCCTCAGTATTTATATCCCTTCATCTCCTCCTCCGTGAATTCCACTCCCAGTCCCAAAACCATCCGGTTCACAAAATTGAAGTATGCAATCACCTGAACCGCATCCAGAATGGCCCGATCATCCAATCCTGCCTTTTGGAGGGTTATAATTTCTGATGAATAGTCCGAATCCCGGTTAAGAGTCAGTTTTTCAGCCAGATTGCAAAGCAGATGATCCACTTCAGACAGATCCACGCCTGTACGGTCTCCTGCCAGCTTCATCGTCTTTACTTTATCTTTCCAATAGGCCAGCAATGCCTGCTCATGGTGATTCACACAATATTCGCAATGATTCGATGCTGATGTGACCACACCTAACATCTCACGCTGGTATCTTCTAAGCGGAGACTTTCCAAACATAACCGCCATATAAAGATCCATATGTGCAACCAGTGCTTCCGGGTTCAAGCTTTGTATTTTATGTACCTCAGCAATTTTCCCCCTGGTTTGAAGAAGATTGTCATAAATTTTCTTCAATTTTCCTGTTGCCTGATCCGGTGATATTGTCTTGATACTCGCCATTTTGTACCCTTTTATCATTGTTTTT
>SKZL01000075.1 GCA_007127395.1 Balneolaceae bacterium | reverse complement strand
TGCAATTCCGATATCAAAAAGTTTTCTGGTTTCACTGATTCTCTCCTCTATTCGAATCACTGCTCCAAGTGTACCGATTCCCAGCGGAACAGGAATAAAATAGGGCAGGCTAACCTTCACATTGTGATATACTGCAGCAAAGTAGTGCCCAAACTCATGCGTTCCCAAAAATGCCAAAAGAAGTGTGGCAAACAAGGCCCCCTCCTTCCACATATCCCAATAGCTCTCAGCGTTTGCGGTTTGCCCTACCCACATGATTCCCACAAAAGTGACACATAAAAATGTGGCTGCAAAGAGAAGAGAGTGTTTCAGAATCTCTTTAAAATTCGGGCGATTCTTTTGTGGTTTATCGATAAAATGAAAAGGCTCCGGCTGATATTCTTGTTCTGGATATGGCAAATGGTACCCCGTCTCTCAAAAAAGTTTAAAAATGTGAACCAAACTTATGAAGCCTTCACTCGTGAAATGGGCAGTGTCATACATCTCGCACCACCTCTGCCCCTGCAAAGTTCATGACCCTCAAAACTGATCGCAATTTTATCCCTGTTCTCAGCATCGATCTTTTTGTCATTATACTCTTCGATAAACTCATACTGTGTCATAAGCCTGTAGCCATTTTTAGCCATCGTTTCGAATGTTTTGGTATTTCGTCCATAACCGATGACAATACCGGGAGCAAGGGCAAAAAGATTCGCACCATCCGTCCACTGCTCGCGGAACTGGCTGATTCTATCTTCACCACCACATTTCATAAAAGTGAACGACTCACCGGTAAGCTCTTCAAGAGCTGTTTGCAGGGATGGGCACTGTCTGCTCTGTACAAAATCACTGCCGGAAAAAAGATGCACGATATTATTATTTTGTTCCATAATTGCGGGAGGAAAAGCTACACATTCATTCATGTCCGCAAAAGTGAAGATCGTGTCCAGATGCATAGATGATCGTTTTTTTGGGATATCCACTGCAAGAACATGTTCAACACCGGCGGCAAGCAGTTTTTCCGTAACACCCATAAGGCCGCTAAACGATGTGCGTTCACTCATCCCAATCAATACCAGATTTTCTCTGGCTATCAATACATCCCCGCCTTCAATAGATTGATTTTTTTCAATTGTGATCACATGATCCCTGACACTTTCAAAAAGGGGATGGTAATTGACAATCATACGCATCAGCAGAAACTCACGGGCTCTTGCCGGTTTGGCGGCCCTGGAGAGGATGATGGTATTACCGGCGACGGCAGCAAGATCTCTTGTAAAAAGAAGATTTGGTGATGGGTGGATGCTGAATGGCCCACCCACTGTGCCATCAACAACAAAACGAAGAAGTTTTTCCGGCTCCAGCTCAAGAAGATTATTTTCAATAATATGGATGTTTTCATGCGGAAGCTCACGAGCCATCATCTCAATGAATAGAGCCCTGGTTTCCTCACTTTGGAAGCATTCCAGTGCAAGATCCAATATCTCGATGATCCGGCCATCTTCCGGCATTGCAGCGCGGAATACATCCAGCATGTCGAGATGCTCCTGACGGGCATCATTTTCAAAAATGATATCATCAAACAGCAGGGCTTCTTTGCGACTCGGGTTAACGAGAGAGACTTCTCTGCCGGGTGTATGTACGATGACTGCTTTCAGCAGTTCTGTTTCTGATGATACGCTGATTTCCATATAAAAGGTTTGTTAAGTAAATGAGCGCTAAAGATACAATAATTAAAGATTCTTTTTGATGATAAAAGATGCATTAATGTATATCAAAAACGATATCCAAGAGTAAGAAACAGAGTTTTATAGTGTGTGAAAATTAATAGGCAACCAGATTAAAAATCGTTCGTACAAACAGAAATAGTATAGCAGTTGGAAATTTTGTTCATTTGGTTCATTTTAATTTGAACTTAATGAACAATGTCAATATCTTTGAATATGGATGAGAAACAACTGAACTATATTGAAGAGAACGGAATCCTTTTTGAAAGATTGGGTATGACCCGGATGGCGGGCAGAGTATTTGGATACCTGATTGTGTCGGATAAAAAGGAAGCTTCTTTTGATGATATTCGATTGGCATTAAAAGCAAGTAAAGGAAGTATCAGCGGAACAACTAAACAGCTGGTAAATGCGGGTCTTATACAACCTGTATCACTATCTGGCGACAGAAAGACGTACTTTCGGCTGAATAAAATTGAGGTTGGAAAAATATTGGAAGCCCGGCTTCAATTGTTCGTCAAATTTTCTGAAATGATTTCAAAAGGTGGAAGTTTAAAGAAAAATGAGGATGAACTAACGGATTGGCTGAAAGAGCTCTCCACATTTTATGATTGGATTGGTGGAGAGATCAGAGAAATCATTGTTAAATGGGAAAAAGAGAAGGATAAAATCATAGAAAACTATGAAGAGAAACACAAAAAGCAGAAAAAATGAGGCCGAATTAAGGCGTTCAGATATCAGAAAGTTTATCTCACGAGTGGATAAAAAAATTGAAGAGAGAGTAAACTTTTATATCAGTCAGATCGAAAAGACATATCAAAACTGAAAATAAATGGAGCTGAAATGAGGCGACAATCAGTAAATTCAACTTTCCTGGGAATTCTGTTAATCATCATAATGGTGATGGTTCCAAAAACAGAACTGCAGGGTCAAAATGCGGCTGAGATCATTGAAAGAATGGAAGAGAGAATGCGTGGTGATTCAAATTATGCTGAGATGACGATGACGATTGAGCGGCCACGTTATACAAGAGAGGTCAGTATGAGGTCCTGGTCACTTGGAAATGATTACTCTCTGATACAGATCACAGCTCCGTCCAGAGATCAGGGCACCACTTTTTTAAAAAGGCACAATGAGATATGGAACTTTGTTCCAAATATAGATCGTACAATTAAAATGCCGCCATCGATGATGTCGCAGTCGTGGATGGGTTCAGATTTCACAAATGATGATCTGGTCCGTGAAAGCTCTACAGTTGAAGATTATGAGCACAGAATTTTAGAAGAGAACAGCGAGATAGATGGAAGATCGGCCTGGGTGATAGAATTGATCCCAAAACCTGAGACGCCTATTGTCTGGGGAAAAGTATTGATATGGGTGGATAAAGAGGAATTTATTCAGCTTCGTATTGAAAACTATGATCAAGGAGATGTACTGGCCAATCACATTGAGTTTTCAGAAATCCGTGAATTTGATCAACGTTTGTTTCCGGCAAAGATGGTCCTGATTCCTGCCGACAAACCGGACCAACGTACGGTTATGTATTATGATGCCCTTCAATTTGATATCGACATCGACGACTCCTTTTTTACTCAGCAGAATATGAGAAGAGTAAGGTAGAAATTTTGATCCATTGACCACACGACTATGTATCTAAAGCTTGCATGGCGGAATATCTGGCGCAACAAAAGGCGGACTTTAATCACCGTCAGCTCTATCATGTTTGCTGTTGTCTGTGCCCTCTTTATTGAGTCTCTTGAAAGAGGTGCTCACAATCAGTTGATCGACAATATGACCAATTTTCATACCGGACATATTCAGATCCAGGATATTCGATATGAGGATGAACCATCACTGGATAATTCATTCGAATTTAGTGAAGCTTTCAAAGAGCGCATCATGGAGAGTGATGAGCGGATCTATAATGTAGTACCAAGAATTGAGACATTCATGCTGGCAGCAGGCGAGGAGCAGAGCCGTGCAGCCATGGTTTTAGGAATAGATCCAGAGGCAGAACACCGACTGAATGAGTTGAAAAATCGAATAGTGGAAGGGCGTTTCTTTGAACCCGGAGAAGG
>SKZL01000315.1 GCA_007127395.1 Balneolaceae bacterium | reverse complement strand
TAATTATTTGCCAGTGTAGTTTTTTATAAAATTTCATCAGGAAACAAATAGTTGAATAATTATCAGAGCAAGAATAGCACTTGCCCCTGTTGAGATCCAGTTAACAAAACTGTTTGCAAAGAGTTGCTGATTTCCGCTGAAATCATTTGGGACACTTAAGACCCATTTTCTGTCTTGTATCAAAGCTCCAAAGTAAGAATCAATCAATCCACCCAAAAAACCGAATAGAAAAATTATCAGCAGGAATAAAATTGGATATACAACTCCCGTAAAGAGTATAAAAATCGCGATCAATCCGGCACCTGCCACAGATGCTAAAGTCCCCTTTTTGCTGATTCCGCCATCACTTCCGGGTTTAACCGGTTGGAATGTATTAATTTTTACTGTTTTCCCCGGTTTTACCGTACCAACTTCTGTTGCCCAAGTGTCAGCATTGGCAGTAGCAAGTGCGGTAAAAGCAGCCACAAGAAAAGCGTCATAAGGATAGATGAACCAGATAAACACAAATAGTGCCATCCAGAAACCATTAGCCCAGATCTGATACCCATCTCTTCTTCTGCTTATATCAGGTATTCGAAATTTTGCTTCAGGTGCCCTTTCGCGTGAAACACGATTCCATCTCGACAACAGATTACTTGTAATGAAGAAAACAAGTACAGCGATTGCCAGGCTCCACCCTGCAAAACCGAAAATTATTGTACCAAAGATGATCACAGCTTTCGTCGCATCCAGTGTGATCCAATTCCCCAGAAAAGCGATATATGCAATGATTAATGAAAAAAACAATCCCAATATGATCTGAACATGATCACCCATGTTCGCTTCAAGTATGAAGAGATAGATTATTACAAAACTGAAAAGATAATTCGTGAGCCTGTACACAACCGTTTTTTATCAGTCTGTTTGTATGGATTCGATCTTATGATCTTTTTTTAGAATTGCGTAAATCACAATGACGTAACCTGATAGTATGACAATTGGGGTTATATAGAGCGAGAAAAATCCATAAACCTCATTTTCCAATCTCATCACTGCAAAACCCAACACAATTAAAAAAACACCTAATCCCATGATTTTATAGTTCAGCGGTGAAAATAACATGGGTTTTACTTCCTTTTTTGTACGCTTTTTTTTGTTTTTTACAGGCATCGGTTCTGTTTTAAATTCTGTTTCAGTATAAAATGATCAATGCTTAAGTTATTCAAATATCTCAAAACAGAAAAAAGATAAACCCATTAAAAGAGTGAAATCATGCTGAAGGTTATTCTGGCATCAAAAAGTCCTCGAAGAGCACACCTTCTGAAACAAATTGGACTTAAGTTTGAAATCGATCCCTCTTCTTTTGATGAAAAAAGTATCCGGAGCAGTGATCCTGTTATTCTCACAAAACTGGTGTCTGAAAAGAAATGCAAGGATGTAGTACCACGTCACCCCGACTCACTGATCATTGCTGCCGACACCGTTGTTTACCTGAACAACAAAATCATAGGTAAACCTGCAAATCAGGATGAAGCCCGGGCAATGCTTTCTGAGTTAAGTGATCAAACTCATTCCGTCTACAGCGGAATTTTTGTTGCCAGAACAAATCATAGTGCCGATATTGAGTGCTCTTTTTCATTAACAGAAAGAACTAAAGTCACATTCTCTCCGTTAACTAATCGTGAAATCGAACACTATATTGCAGGCGGGAGTCCTTTTGACAAAGCCGGCGGCTATGGCATTCAGGACGATTCCGGTTCAATTTTTGTCAAAAAAGTTATCGGTGATTACTACAATGTTGTAGGATTTCCAATTAATGCATTCTATCAGAAATTGAAATTAGAAATGCCTTCAATTCACAGTTATTTGTTTTTTGACCAAAAAAGATGATCTGTAAAAAAATCTGCACCTGTTTCTCTGTTTTATCACTCTTAATGCTGTTCTCATCTGCTGTTGCACAAACTGCTGATTTTCAGACTGCAAACAGGCTGATGCAGCAACAAAATTTCGAAGAGGCACTTCCGATATTGAAAAATCTTTATCAGCAAAATCCGGGATCTCTCCTTTTTTTCGATCAATACACTTCATGTCTTATCAATCTAACCCGATATGAAGATGCCGAGAGAGTCGCAAGAGAACAAATCCAGACAAACAGATTCAGAGCTCAGGCTGTGGTGAAACTGGCAGAAATTCTGCACATAAAGGGAGATCGGGAACAAGCTTTAGAGATCTGGAAACGTGAAGCAGAGGAGAACAGTCATAATATTCAGTACTACTACTCGATAGGATCTTCAATGGCAAACAGGCAGGAATTTGATTCTGCCATCGAACTATTCAGGACTGGCAGAGAGGTGTTCAATAATCGCGGACTATTTATCAACGAACTTGCAGATACCTATATGCAGGCAGGGCGTTTTGAGGAGTCCGTAAACGAATATTACCAGCTTGTTCTTGAATCACCGGACCAAATGAGCCTGGTTCAACAGCGTTTTTTCAACATGAGAGATCACTCTTTATACGAAATCGCCGCATTTGAACTGGAGGATCTGCTTTTGGAGCTGCACTACACGGATGCCGCTTACTCTTCCCTTTATCAACTATTGACCTGGCTTTTATTAGAAACGGAAGAGTTCAGGCGTGCTTTTCTCTTTGCGCGACTGTATGAAAATCAAACCCCTTTCACGATCTATTCCCTCTTCTCTCTGGGCTCCCAATTCCTTTCAGCAAGAGAATTTGAACTCGCCGTAGAATCTTTTGAATACTATCTTGAGGATTCGATCGAATCCATGCAATTGCGGGCAAAAGAGGAACTGGGTAACAGTTATCTTCAATGGGCTCAATACCTGCAACAAAATAATCTGGAAAATGAGTTTAAAATCCGTGAACTCTATCAAAATGCTTACGATCTAAATAGCGCCATCATCAATCAAGATTCAAACTACAGCCGGGCCGACAGAGTGCTGACATCTCTTGTAGACCTCTCTGCCGACTATTTCAGAGATCTTGAAAAAGCTGAACTTTGGCTAAGCAAAATGAGCCAAATCAGTGATCGTCTGAATACCGCTTATTATAACTACGCCCTTGGAAGAGTAGCACTCTTTAACCGAGAGTTTTCATCATCACGCCAGTATCTGACTCGGGCTGATCGCACTTCAGACAGCTCCAATCTTTCCGAAAGAGCCAGATATTTTCTTGGCCTATCTGATTTCTTTGCCGGTGATTATGAATTCGCCGAAATTCAGCTGCGCAGCCTTGAAAGAAGAAGTACATCTTTCTATGCAAATGATGCAATCAAACTTAATATGTGGATTCGTAACGGCACACGAGCTGATACCAGCAAATCTCTGCTCAATACGATCAGCAGTGGAATGTTTTATCTTCATACAGGAAATTTTGACGATGCATTGGATGCTTTTGAACCAATTCTGGCAAACAGCAGAAACCCATTTGCTGCTGATTTGACTGTGGAATTGATATCCGTTTTACCGGCTGAATACAATAGAATCCTGATTCAATTAGCCGAACGGACCCTCCGTGCGCAACCACATTCATCACAAAAAGAGCGACTGATGTGGGACAAAACGCTTCTGGTTGAAACGTCCATGACACAAGGCCCCAATACCGGTTCACCATACACTTTTCAATTCCTTGAAAACAGTCTGCCTCAACCCTACACCAGGAGTGATTTAATTGATCTTTTTGAGGATATTATTATGGAATTCCCAAATGGTTTTTATGCCCCTTTTGTACGTAATAAATTACAAACACTTGAACAATATCCCCCCGGATCATAATGAACTGTAGAT
>SKZL01000085.1 GCA_007127395.1 Balneolaceae bacterium | reverse complement strand
GATATCACCGGCAGGAGTTTTGTTATGGTCGCACTGGCAAATATTTACCTTTGAACCTTCTCCGTCCGATGAGCAACAAGAGTCATTGCTGCCGGGCAACACTTTATCCTGATCGGCTGATCGATCAGGTGTAGTCATGCACATAGCCGGTTCTTCAGAAATAGTTTTACTTTCGTGATTATCTCCGGAGTGTTGATCGCAACCGGTACAGGTGCAAAAATGAGCTGCTTTTTGACTGTCGGTCACCAGTGTATAACCAAGCAGTACGACCTTATTGATATCCGACATGGACATCAACAACAAAAAGATCAGTGATATGTGCAGTGTAATTTTCAAAAAGACTTATCATTTACAGATAAAAAGATATTAAACTCTTTAAATGAATTCAATAGCATATTATGTATGGGAGGAAGTATAGTGAAATTTAATGAAGAATTATTGAGCAGGTGGGGTTCAGGTTTCAAGGGGTTCAGAGGGTGCAAAGGGGGCATGGGGTTCAGAGGGTGCAAAGGGGGCAAGGGGTTCAGGGGGTGCAAGTGGTGCGAAGTGAAAGTCACGATCCCATCAATGGTCGGGAGGTCAGCGTGCAGGCTGGAGCGCAGGGGGTTCAAATGGTTTTTTGGTCTATGGGTAAATCCCCCAGGGCGGATGCTCTTTTTTCCTATTGATTGTTTTATCCAAATTTATGATCTTAATGTAAGCGCTTACAGTAAGCGCTTACATAACGTTAATATGTTGTTGTAATTAAATCAGTTATAAAATTTATAAAAAGAAGGTAGATAAAATGAAAAAGATACTTTACACATTTTTCGCTCTCTTTGTCGCATTAGCTATGATTTCTTGTAGCGATAATGGTGTTGACATTATCGACATCGGAAACGGTGATGATAATGGAAACGGCGATGATGAAGGAGCGATTTACTCTGTTACATTTAATGTAGAGGGAGGCGGACAGTTCACATTTTCTGTGGATATGGAAGACGCAACGATAGAGGGAGATGATCTCCCGGAAAACTTTGAAGGTGACGTTTATACGTTTGATCCTGAAAATGACAAGGTTGTCATCACAGGCTCCTTGTTAGATTGGGCACAACCCGGTACGGACGGATCGGTTACATTGACCAAAAGCGGTGCATCTGGCGGTACCATTGAAGCCGGATCAGCACAGTTTAAATTCTTTATTGTTCCTCCCGGTGTGACCAATGATGACGGTGTTAACGCATCCTGGGAATACGGTGAATGGGAAGGCGATCCAAACCGTTCTGTTGATATTGAATCAGGCGGTGACTTTCACGCTATCTGGGGTGACCAGCCCGAAGTAGAACCAAGTGCAGCTCCCGAAGCACTCTATATGATCGGTCAGGCTGTTGGCGGTTGGGACTGGGAAGAGAATGGAATTGAAATGATTCCTATGCAGGATAAGGACACATTCTGGAGAATTGTCTGGCTTGAGGCAGGTGATGCAGATGGCGGCTTTAAATTTGCTCCAGAAAATAACTGGGATACGGGTGAAGATTTTGGATTTGACGGAAATGATCCGATAGACGAAATCTACAAAGGTGGAACCAGCAACGTGCCAGCCCCTGAGGTGTCAGGCTACTATATGGTGGTTGTAAACTGGACGGAAAATGATACAGAAGATATCCGTGACAATTTCGAAATCGCAGTCACAGAACCGTTGGTATATCTAATCGGTGAAACCGTAGGTAGCTGGGATACTGCTTTCGAAGACGCACTTTTCACAGTCGACAACGAAAATGAAGTGATATCCATCACTCGTGAATTGGCAGCTGAAGAACTGCGCATGTACGCATGGTTCGATAAAGGCTGGTTTACAGACTGGTGGCAGTCAGAATTCATGATCTTTGACGGTGAAATTGAATACCGAGGAGATGGTGATGATCAGGATCGTGTAAATATCGATGCTGAAGGCGAGTATACCATCGAACTCAATTTCAGGACCGGAGCCGGTTCTGTAGTAGCAAATTAATTGACGGCAGTGCAATCAATCCGGGAGGCTCGAAAAGCCTCCCGGATCTCAATATCAAGAGATATTATGATGTTTAGTGCAATCATCATATTAACAAACCCACTTGCCTTAATCGGTGAGTGGGTTTTTTAATGTGTTGTCTCGAAAACTATCTACCCGGACAGGCAGTCGGCTGATCATAACATTACACACTGATTAAAGTGCTAAAAATTCAGATTTTGAATCATTTCAGGATCACGTATCTTTGCCTTCGTTGTTCCGGCCAAATAATCATTGATTTAATGGAGAGTAACCTCTGGAAGGTATCATCAAACCTGCAAAAAAGTATTAGTTTCAACGAATCAGATAAGAGCTGAAAAGTGCCTAAAACCATTTATGATATTGCGAAAGAAGCGAATGTAAGTATTGCCACTGTATCCAGGGTATTCAACAACTCAGGCAGCGTAAAGGAGAGTACTCGCGAAAAAATAATACAGATCGCAGATGATTTGGGGTACCACCCACATGCCTACGCACAGGGTCTGGCTAGCAAAAGGAAGAATTATATCATGATGCTGGTGCCGGTCATGTCTAACTACTTCTTCACAGAGATACTTAAAGGAGCACAAGGTGTTTTAGCCAAGCATGATATTGAACTCAGTATCGTAAATATCAAACAGGAACTGCATAAACTTGAACAGGTTGAGCAGATTCTGAAACGTAAGTGGGCCGATGGTTACCTGCTGGCATCCTTGCACCTGAGTGAGGCTGATCTGCAAAAAATGGAGCGTTTTCATGTACCGATCAGTCTGCTTGATGACTATTCACCCTGTTTCGATTCTGTCAGTTTTGATAATGAGGCGGGTGGCTATATGGCTACAAGTTATCTGCTGAAAAAGGGCTTCAGGCGTATCGCTTTTATCTCCGGTAAGTCTGATTCAATTCCACTAACATATCGCGTTAGCGGCTATCGAAGAGCACTTAAGGAGTTCGAACTGCCTTATGATGAGACACTCATAATATCCGGAGAGAGCATGGATCGCGATGGATTTACAGAAAGGGCAGGTTATGAAGCAATGCAAAAGGTACTCAATGGTGATCCCGTTCCAGATGCAATTTTCTGTTCATCGGACATCAAAGCACTGGGCGCACTAAAAGCGATGGACGATCGAAAGAGGCACCTGCCTATTGTGAGTTATGACAACCTTTCGATTTCAGAATATGTAGGGCTCTCTACAATTCATCAGCCTATGTACGATATGGGTTTTCAGGCTACTAAAAATCTCCTGAAAAGAATAAATAAACCTGATAACGTGAAAATTTGTAACCAAATTCACACCCCCAGATTGATCATTCGCCCGTCATCTGAAGTTTAATCTCTAAACACCTCATCATATGCAACGTTTTCTCTTTTTTTTTGCTGCCATATTCCTGGCAGTTCCGGTGTTTTCCACTGCACAGAACAGTGTGGATGTGACTTTCCGTTATACACCTTCCGAAAATGCCGTACGCAGCTTTGTACCGGGCTCGTTCAACAACTGGGGGAATAACAGCGGCGGACAAATCAGCGCTACCGACGGTTCACTTCTTACAGTGGATGAGGAGAACGGGTTCAGTTATCAGGTAATTACACTTACTGTAGGCGGGGGTGGTCAGAGCTACCAGGGTGCAAGTGGATATGCATATAAATTTCACGAGCACTACAATCAATCCGGTAATAATAATCAATGGTTTACAGACCCATTGAACCCTATTGCCATTGGTGGGAATAATGACTCCTTTATTGAAGTAACCCATCCTCTCATCTTTCAGGTGGAGCCTGCT
>SKZL01000310.1 GCA_007127395.1 Balneolaceae bacterium | reverse complement strand
CCATTTCACAAGATGAATACTTTTTGCTGGAAAATCGACATCGAGATCCAACCGACACAGGTGTAGAATTGACCATCCGCAGGCCGGACGGTTCAATAGTTAAACAACATTTCACAAATGATGACCTCGATTTCACCCGTCAGAACAGCGGTTTTGATGAGCTACTTGAACCGGGTGTGATTACAGATATCAGCCATTTCGATTTTTCCCTTCCCGGTGGACGTACGACCCAAATAATCGATGGACAACAATCAGAGTCCAACCTGAATGGCGGTATCTTGATCTGGCATATTGATGAAGCCATTATTCGCGCAGGATTGCAATCCAACAGTATTAATAATGATCCTGATCACCGGGGTGTTGATTTAAAAGAAGCGGATGGAGCACAGGACATCGGCAGGCCTGTTACAACCGGATTTTTTCAGAATGAAATAAACGGATCACCATTCGACTTCTGGTTTGCCGGAAACAACGCATCGGTAGTAACTCAAGGTGACACCCTCTCTCTCTATCAAAATCAGTTTGGCCCATGGTCAATCCCCGCTAACAGGAGTCGCACCGGGGCTCCATCACATTTTGAACTATTTGATTTCTCAGACAATCTGCCAAAAGCATCATTTAGAATTCGTCAGGTCGATCCTTTTGAAACACTCTATTCACTTGTGAAAAATGAAACCTTGCCAAACCTTATTCCCTACTCAAAATCGAATGATGATATCCAAAAAAGATATCCTCTCGCTATGATCCCACTGGAAACAGAAACTGATCCCTGCATCCTTATTCCCGGCCAAAATGGGTTCTATATCACCAATGTCGCTTCTGATTCTTGCCCAAATCAATTTTTCAAGACCAATACCCCTCGTCAGCCATTAATTCTTCCTCAATTCTCAGGATTCGCATTAGCAGAAAACACTCTTCATTCACCCGATGAAATGGCACTTACCCTCTATAAATTTCAAAACGGGGATATACTCATGAATCAAGTTTACGAATTGAACCCAAACCGTGGCTTTATCAGCTTCTCTGAAACCAACATTATCGATATTGATGGCACGTCTCAACGGGTGGATATATTGAATCAAACCATTCTCGAAGATAGTTCACCGATTCAAAGATCCGAAAGCATAAATGGGTATGAGTCCCAAATCGAAGAAAACAGGCTCATAATTCGCTATCCGGGCGGTGAACAGATTCACCATTTACAGAGTGGAACAGAAAATAGAGAACGGCTCCATACCGGCCTTATACAATCGGGAAAAAACACCAATTATGCCTATTTATTGAGCGACGGTGAACTCATCCTTTACAGCTCAGACGATCGATTTCAAAGTCCGGTTCAACTTTCTGATACTCAATTTATGAGCTGGCCGGCATTTGCCGATCTAAATAACGATGGGTACCCCGAAATACTCTTTTTAGATCACAATACAGGGCATTTACTGGCTAAAAATGTTTATGGATCCATGGCACCCAACTTTCCGGTCTCTCCACCATCAGAACATCGATTTATTGGCACTCCCCTGGTTGCCGACATCAATGGAAACGGTTCAGCCGAGATTATCTTACAGACAGAATATTCGAATAGAATCTCACTTTTCGCATACAACCTTACCGGTGATATTGTAGAAGGCTTTCCACTTCATGTAGGTGGAAACTCTGAATCAACAGCACTCGCTGTACACCCTCTATTAACAGACCGGCATCTGATTGCGATCAGCCCCAATGGAGATCTGAAAGCGTGGCATTTCCCTCAGATGCAGGATATTCAGTGGGCATCGGGCTATGGATCACAATTCAACAATAAGGTGACAGGAAGAATCCATTCAGGACACTTTCCTGAACCACTTTTCACTCTTTTGAACCCGGATGAAACCTATAACTGGCCCAATCCGGCCCGAAATGAAACCTATATCCGTTTTGAAACGGATCGTCATGCTCAAATCAGAATTAGAATTACTACATTGAGCGGCCGTCTGATTTATGATGAAACCGTACAGGCAAGAGGTTCTGTACCGGAAGAGATATTACTGGACACCAGCGGATGGGCAAGCGGTGCTTACTTTGCTCTCATTGAAGCCAGTGACGGTTCCAGAAAAGAGAATAAAATGGTCAAAATTGCGATCGTCAAATAATTGAATTTCAAAAAAATCACATACCATTACCATCTTATTGCGATGCTCTTTATGATAGCAGCAAGCGGTTGGTTCTATCCGGTACAGAGCCAGATTCTGTCTGCCCATCTGGACTATCCGGACCACCATCTCCCCTGGTACACCCTTGAAGGGGATCATTTTATGGTACATTACCAACTGGGGAACAGCCACTCCGCTCAACTGACCCTCGCAATCGCTGAAGAGATCTATAAGCCCATTACAGATCTTTATCGGTTTGAACCGGATAGAAAAACGAATATCATTTTACGCGACCGTGAAGATGTCTCGAACGGCGCCGCCTACTATTTTGACAATAAAATTGAGATCTGGGTCCCCTCAATCGATATGCCGTTCCGGGGCACACACCATTGGTTCAAAAATGTGATCACGCATGAATTCACGCATATGGTACAGCTTGGAGCCTCCAAGAGAAGATCCGGCAGAGTTCCCGCAATCTATCTGCAGTGGCTCAGTTATGAAAATGTTCGCAGGCCGGATGTACTTTATGGATTCCCAAACTCGATCATCACCTACCCACTCGCCACTGTCTCTATTCCCGCCTGGTTTGCAGAAGGAACGGCTCAGTTTCAGGTAAGCACTCTCTCATACGACCAATGGGACACACACAGAGACATGCTGCTCAGAACCCGTATACTGGCTGACAAGGCTCTATCTTTAGATGAAATGAACCACTTCAGCTCCAAAAATAGCCTGGAGAGAGAGTTGGTTTATAATCAGGGATACGATTTTGTTCGCTACCTGGCCGAAAGATTCGGTGAAGAGATACTTGCAGATTTGACACACACATCAGCAGAGTATGGACTGAATGACTTCAAAAAAGTTATGGAAAGAGTTACGGGCATCAAGGCCGACCAACTCTATTCCGACTGGCTTGAAAATCGGAAAATGAACTATTTGGCTCAAACCGAAGTGATCACGGAAAATGCTTTTGAAACGCTTTCAAATAGCGGATTCCTCAACTTTTATCCGCAGATTCACCCTGAAACAGGAGCATTTGCCTATATATCCAATCTTGAGAGAGATCATGCCAGAACATCCCTGATCATTGTTCAACAAGGGGAATCTGAACAGATTCTTCTGGATCCTTCCCTCACACCCGAAATTTTTGAACTTGAACATCAATGCCATTTTAAAAATGGAACCAATGCAAATGTAACCCTCAATCGTGTCCGTAACCGGCCATCATTTTCATCAGACGGCCTATCCATCGCCTACACCCGGCCACGCCTGAACCGCTTTGGAGAGACCTATCAGGATCTACACACCTACAACCTGGAGACCGGATCTGAAAACAGAATCACCTCAAGTGCCAGAGTTTTGGATCCTGACTGGCATCCTCACAATAATCAGGTTATAGCGGTACAGTTGCAGGATAAGGCTCAAAACCTGGTCCTTATTGATTTAGACAGCGGAAACCTCACTCAACTAACCTCTTTTCAGTCAAATGAAACGATCTATACACCTGTATGGTCTGCAGACGGGATCTATATCTACTTTTCTCTATCGACTGGAGGAAAACGGGATATCGCCCGCTTGAACCGTAATTCCGGGGTAATCGAACTTCTGCTATCCTCACCGGATACAGATTTTCGAGAGCCCTTTATCCGCCCCGATGGAGTTGAGTTACTCTT
>SKZL01000341.1 GCA_007127395.1 Balneolaceae bacterium | reverse complement strand
GTTTCTGGAGATGTTTGAAAGATTCACAAAAGCACTATTACCCTACATTAACCGAAAAAATCTCACTTTCCTTAAACATCTGGTAAAGATTGCTGAGGCACATCAATCCTTAAAGGGTAATAAGTCAACAAGCGGTAATGAATAGAATGGGAAAGTCCACCAAACATATAGGAAATGAGGCCGAAGAGCTGGCTGCTGCATATCTGGAATCAAAAGATTGGATTGTATTAGATCGCAACTATTTTTTTGAGAAAGCAGAAGTGGACATTGTAGCAACTGATCGCAATTTCATTGTATTTGTTGAAGTAAAAATGAGATCAGGCACCTATTTTGGCCATCCGGAAGAGTTTGTCACACCCGCCAAGGAAAAAAATATCAAAAAAGCGGCAGAAGCCTGGATTTATGAGAGAAAAATGGAGACAGCTATCGTCCGTTTTGACATTATCTCGATCGTTCAAAAAGGAAACTCTGCACCGCAAATTACCCATTTTGAAGATGCCTTTCTTTAGTCAGTTTTTTGTATTTAAAAAGATTTCCAGATTAATTTGCCCTACTTTCCACTGATTAATCAAACAAATCACAAATAATGTTAAACAAGAAGACTCGATTCAGCTTTTTCGACTATCTGAGAAGTGTGCTCTCTACTCTTCTGTTTTTTTCGCTACTGCTCATTCTGACTCCACTATTGGTGCTGTTGCTGATCTTTACATTTGGAAAATCAAGCAGTTTCATCATTGAGAAAGTTGCCTGTCCGATTGCCAGAATTTCACTTTTAGTTGCAGGAGTCAACTTTTCAGTAAAAAAGCATATCGATCCAATACCTTCCCCGGCAGTCTACATTGTTAATCATGGTTCAACTCTTGATGCCCTCACCATTCTTGCAATCGGACTTCCGGATGTACGATTCGTTGCAAAATGGCAATTCCAATACAATCCCATATTTCTAATTCTTGGCAGGTTAACAGGGCAGGTATTCATACGGCGTGAAAGATCTGAAAAAGCAGTGAATACACTTAAGAAAAGTGTGCAGAGAATTACCAGACAGAAGCTCTCTCTCTTAATGGCACCGGAAGGCTCCAGAAAGCATGATGGGGTTGTCGGCCCGTTCAAAAAAGGCCCCTTTCGAATGGCTATGGAACTCAATTATCCAATTGTCCCCATCTATCTGGAGGGGAATAACAAGTTGAGCCCCGGTTCATTTATGGTCACAAAAAAAGGAGATGCAACAGCCCACATCTATCCCCCAATTGATACTTCTGAGTGGACTTCGGGTCAGCTGGATGATCAGATTGAAAAAATCAGAAAGCAGTATATGGAGTGGATAGGAGTAGATGAAAAATCAAATTACTCCTTTCACTGATTTTAAATTCTCTGCGAAAGCATAAAGAATAGCAAAATAAACTCAACAATTTGTATAGACATTAACCTATTTCTCTCGGTAAAAATAGATCTTTTTGTTGGCAGTATCCTTACCGCTTTTTATTTTTACTTTATTCTCCTGATTGTATTGATACACAGCTGTTCTCATCGAATTAACACTCTTTTCATTCGCATAAGAAACTTCCACTGCTTGTCCACCGGGTTCCAGTTTATCAAGTGCATCCATCAAAGGCTTAAATTTTGATGAACGACGTTTACTTGATTTAATCTGCGATCTTTTTACAAATTTTATATTCATGATGTTCAATGATTATATCTTGGTATTTAACGAGTAGGATAATATAAAAATAACATATTACAATTGTAACGATAAAATTTGTAAACTATTACAATAACCTTTCTCTCCGGTTTAAAATATTTTCTCAATTTTTAGGTTAAGCAAATAAATTCAGATAAATAATCTACTTATCTGTAAATAAAGTTTATTCCAAAACTGTTACAATTTGTCGATTATTTGATATACATATATCTCTTTTAATTATCAGTATTTGAAGTAAATACTATCTATTTAAGCTAGAAAAGCGGCTATAAATAGCCGCTTTCTAACTTTTATTATGATAACATTAAGTATATAATGCATATCTGTCGGCTTCAATTTAATCGTGATTACCGACACTATCCGTTAAGCAAATTTTGAACTACTCCTCAATTAGAGTCTTAATTTCTCCGGCTACTTCTTCTTTTGTCTTTCCGATTTTTTTCTGTACTCTGCCGATTAATTCATCTTCTTTTCCCTCCACATATGTCAGATCATCATCTGTCAGATCTGAATATTTCTGCTTTAATTTTCCTTTTAGTTCATTCCAGTTCCCTTTTATCTTTAAATCACTCATATCTCTTAAATAGTTAATTAATGATTACTTACTATAATATAAAGCAGAATTGATTGAAGAAAGTTCCTTAAAATTTCTCATTTTGATTTATATAATAGATTTTGATAATTCACTCTATTCATTCACATAAACAGGAAATTGTTTGATTTAGATTAAATTTGAAATATTGAACAGAATCTGAAAGATAAAACATACAATCTCCTTACATTCTGTTCAGATTGAAACACTATATTTGAATCGATATGTCAACTCAATAGGTATCACTTATGCTGGAAACAACCCGACACAATTACAGGCTGATTGCTATTTTTACATCAACCATTGCAGCAGGTTTGCCTCTATGGACCAGTGACGTACGTCAGATCAATTTTTCTGACATTTCCTTTTTAATCACATGGATCATCATTGGTGTAGTAGCTTCCTTCATTGTAAAATTCGTTGTTAATCTTAAAATGAGGGATCTGATTGGCTGTTTTTCAATCGGTTATGTTATTGCGATTGTTATTCACTTTGTTTCCACCGTTCTATTGACCAGCTATATACAGACAGGATTTGAGCTCACACTCCTCACAGCAATCCTGTCAGGAGCGGTATCTGCCTGGATAGGATCGATGTTGTGGAAAGGTGTTAGAATTAACAGAACCAAAAAAAAGTAGCCCTGTTTTCACCTTTCCATCTCTCTGTTTTATCTACTATCTGTAGAATTCGCCTAATGCCTGCCGGTATGATGCCGTTTTTGGTAAATTATTATGGCCTCCTCCGCTGATTCTCACCAGATTCTTTTGAGATGAAGCTGAACTTTCATACAGCTCTTCTGCCATTCTGATTGGTGTCACATCATCACCTGTGCCGCTCAGAATCAAAAGTGGTGAATCTACTCTGGCTACCCGATCCAGATTATTTTGGGCTTTAACATCTTCATCAATATTGAACCTTACAAACAGGCGTAGTGCCCACGGTATCATTCGTTTCGTCCATTGATCCACATTAGTAACCGGACTTTCCAATATGTAACCATCTACCCGGTATTCATCTGCGATCATCGCTGATAAAAATGCGCCCATGGAGTGGCCGTGCACATAAATTCTGTCCGTTACAACCGGGGCTTCATCTATTGCATGGTTAAAAACGGCACGTGCATCTTCATATATACCATCAACCGTTGGTTCACCTGTACTGAGCCCATAGCCTCTGTAATCAAAAAGAAGCAGGTTTACCGGCACCGTTGAATAGGCCTGAATGAGTGGTCTGGATTTTACCATCAATGCACCGTTACCGCCAAAATAGATTACAGTTGCGACGGCGTCTTCACGGCTCAGAAACCAGGCATCCAGCACTTCACCGTCAGGTGTATCGATACGAAGCCCTTCAAACTGATATGGAGAAATATCGAATGTTGCAGGTGTGATAGTTCTGTGTGCATCAAAGACATCACTTTCGGTTATATCTACAGTTTTGCAACCTGAAATTGCAACAGCGAAAAAAGTCAGTAAAAGAGTCAGTTTAATTCTCATCAATTCAAAAGTTGATTCATAAT